>NZ_JBOZRT010000111.1:0-60831 GCF_050789165.1 Azospirillum sp. | reverse complement strand
TCATGCGACACACCTTACACCTAAGCTTGAAACTGTATCTCTTGCTTGGCTTGTTGATGCGCTCCGATCGACCCTCGCTTGTTGCCGTGTCCCCAAACCCGGGAACCCCGACCCGCAATGCCGACCGCCTGCGCATCCCTTCTCATTCGGTATTCGCTTGTCAAAGATCCCTGGCCCCTTCGAAGGACCGGACGCGCCTTCTTACCGGGAAACCCGGCTTGAGCCGCATCATGTGGTCTGGAAGATCGAAGGAGCGGCGGACGATCGCCCGCAGCGGATGGTCTTTCTAGCGCTTCCGCAATCGGCCGTCAAGGCCTTTTTGCGTCGGCTTCGTCCGTCCTGCTTACCGCCTTCGCGGCGCGCCGGACGGCCGGCACCAGAGACACCATCACCCCGAGCCTTCCAGGCCCGCCCCGCTCTTCGTTCGAAGCCGCTTCCGGCTCCGGCGTCCGACCGGGGAGCGGCTGTATAGGCGCCGGCGTTCGGGCTGTCCAGAGGTTTTTTCACCCCGTGCTCTTGCCTCGCGGCGGCGCTCGGATACACTGGAGTCATTCGTTTCGACTCACGGTGCCGAGTGCCGGACCTGTTCACGCGTAAGGATCATGGCATGCGCCCCAACGCGCGCGCGACCGCCGAGGTGATGGCGCAGGTGCTGCGCACCACGGCCAGCCTCGCCTTCACGGAGGGACTGAACCCGGCGCAATGGTCGGCTCTGCGCTACCTCGCGCAGGCGACGCCGAGCGCGCGCAGCGTGGTGGCGTTCGCCCGCTACCACGGCACCACCAAGGGCACCGCCAGCCAGACCATCGCGGCGCTCTTGAAGAAGGGCCTGCTCGACCGGTCGCGCAGCGAGCGCGACCGCCGCACCGTGAACCTGGAGCTGACGGCGGCCGGCCGTCTGGTTCTGGAGCATGACCCGCTCAACGAACTGTCCGCGGCCATCGCCTCGCTGAGCGACGCGCACCACCAGCACCTCGCCGAGGGGCTGGACCAGGTGCTGCGCACGCTGCTGGTGCGCCGCGCGCGCCGCTCCGGCGGCCCCGCGCCGCACCAGGGAAAGGCGGCGGAGTGATGACCAGGGAGCTTTTCGTGCCGCACACCCCGCCCGTCCCGTCCCGCCGCGCGCTTGCCAAGCAGGGGGGACCGGGCTGATGGCGCGAATCCTCGTCGTCGACGACATGCCCGCGGTGACCGCGCTGCTGCGCGTCGCCCTGGAGGACCAGGGGCACACCGTCGCCGAGGCCAACGACGGCGCCGCCTGCCTCGACCGCGTGTCGCGCGAGTCGTTCGACGCCATCGTGCTCGACATGATGATGCCGGGCGTGGACGGGATCGAGACGGTGCGCCGGCTGCGCGCCGGCGGCTGCGACGCGCCGATCATCGCCATGTCCGGGGGGACCGAGGCGTTCCCCGCCTCGATCTCGCTGAAGATGTCGGAGATGTACGGCGCCGACCGGCTGCTGTTCAAACCCTTCGACAACGACGAGCTGATCGCCGCGCTCGACGAGCTTCTGGCCAAGCGCCGGGACTGACGGCCCGAGCGGACGGTGGGGCGGCGCCGGCCGCCCCACCCTCGCGTCACCTGCGGGTCTTCGTCATGCCGGCCATGGCGCTGGCCCCGGCGCCGGTGCCTTCCGACGCCGAGCGGACGCGCAGGTTGTTCTGCACATGGGTGACGCCGGACACCGATTCGGCGAGGTCCTCGGCACGGCGCCGGGCGCCGCGGTGCTCGACGTGGCCGGCCAGCGTCACCTCGCCACCGCTCACCGCCACCTCAATGTCGGACGCGTCGACGTACAGATCATCGGTCAGGCGGTCGCTGACGTCCTCGCGGATGCGGTCGTCGGAGCGGGTGTAGCCGCGCGGGCCGCGGCCGCGGTGGCTGCGTTCCTCGTCGCGCTGCCGCCGGCGCTCGGCATCCTCGTCGCCGAACCAGGAGGCAACTTCGTCGCCCATGCGCTCCAGCCAGCCACGCTCGCTTCCCTCGCGCATCCGGCGGGCGCGGTCGCGGGCGTAGTCGTGCCCGAACTCCCGACGGACCTGTCGGGCGCGGTCCTCGCGCATCCGGTCGGCGTCGGTGGCGCTCCATTCATCCCGGGCATAGTCGCGGAAGCCGCGGCCCTGGCCGAAACCACGGCCGAGGTCGCGCCGCTCGCCGTAATCGCGTTCCCAGTAATCGCGCTCGTAATCGCCGCGTCCGCCGCCACGGATCTGAAAGCCCTGGCGCTCGTAGTCGACGCCGCCGCGGCTGGTGCCGCCGCCGTAGTCCTCCGGCCCGAAACGGCCTTCCCACTCCTCGTCGCGGCCGTAGCGGCTGTACTGGTTCGGGTCGGTGTTGCGGTCGCGGTAGACGTCCCGATCCTCGCGGATCCAGTCCCCGCGCTCGCGCCCCTCCATGCCGCGGTCGCGGCCAAGCCAGCGCCCGCGTTCGGCTTTCCAGCGGCGGTCGTCATCCATTTCAGGCTCCTCCCGGTGTTGACACCCTCCTGGGCACAACACCGGCGTGGAAAGCCCGTTCCCCCATCACCTATCCGGGCTCAGGCGCGCGGGAAGGCGCGCACCCGCTCGATCTGCACGGCGCAACGGTGGCCGAGGCGCAGGCCGATCTGCGCCAGCCGGTCGCGCGGCATCTCCGCCTCCAGGATCTGGCCGGCCAGCCCGACCTCGATCCGCGCCTGCGGGCCGACGGTGACGACGCCCAGCACGTTGCCCGGTCCCTCCGGGTCGGGCGACAGCGACACGTCGTGCGGGCGGATGAAGGCGATGGCCGGCCCCTGCACCGGGTCGCCGGTCGCCACCCGCAGCGCGCCGCCGGCCAGCGCCGCGATGCCGCCGTCCACCACGCAGTCGAGCCGGTTCACCTGCCCGAGGAACTCGTAGACGAAGGTGGAGGCGGGGTTGTCGTAGACCTCGGCCGGGGTGCCGACCTGCTCGATGCGGCCCTGGCTCATCACCACGACGCGGTCGGCCAGCTCCAGCGCCTCCTCCTGGTCGTGGGTGACGAAGACCGAGGTGATGTGCATCTCGTCGTGCAGGCCGCGCAGCCAGCGCCGCAGCTCCTTGCGCACCTTGGCGTCCAGCGCGCCGAACGGCTCGTCGAGCAGCAGCACCTTCGGCTCGATGGCGAGCGCGCGGGCCAGCGCCACGCGCTGCCGCTGGCCGCCGGAGAGCTGCGCCGGGTAGCGGTCGGCGAAGGGGGCGAGCTGGACGAGGCGCAGCAACTCCTCCACCCGGCGGCGGATCTCGGCGTTGGGCAGCCGCTCGCCGCGCGGGCGGACCTTCAGGCCGAAGGCGACGTTGTCCAGCACCGTCATGTGGCGGAACAGCGCGTAGTGCTGGAACACGAAGCCGACGCCGCGCTCGCGCGGCTTCAGGCCCAGCGCCTCCTCGCCGTGCAGTTGGAGGGAGCCGGTGTCCGGCTGCTCCAGCCCGGCCATGATGCGCAGCAGCGTCGTCTTGCCCGACCCGGAGGGGCCGAGCAGCGCCAGCAGTTCGCCGGTGCGCACCTCGAGGTCGACCGCGTCCAGCGCCTGGTAGTCGCCGAAGCGCTTGGAGATTCCCGAAAGCCGAAGGCCCATGAGCGTTTCCTATCCACCCCGCCGCGTCGCCGCCAGCTCGTGCCCGAACCGCCACTCCAGCACCGTCTTGGCCGCGAGCGTGACCAGGGCGAGGAGAGCCAGAACCGACGCGACCGCGAAGGCGGCGACGAAGTTGTATTCGTTATAGAGGATTTCGACGTGCAGCGGCATGGTGTTGGTTTCGCCGCGGATGTGGCCGGAGACGACGGACACCGCGCCGAACTCGCCCATCGCGCGGGCGTTGCACAGCAGCACGCCGTACAGCAGGCCCCACTTGATGTTGGGCAGCGTCACCCGCCAGAAGGTCTGCCAGCCGCTGGCGCCCAGCACGATGGCGGCCTCCTCCTCCTCCGTCCCCTGTTCCTGCATCAGCGGGATCAGCTCGCGCGCGACGAAGGGGAAGGTGACGAAGACGGTGGCCAGCACCAGGCCCGGCAGGGCGAAGATGATCTGGATGTCGTGCTCGCGCAGCCACGGCCCCAGCAGGCCGTTCAGCCCGAACAGCAGCACGTAGACCATGCCGGAGATCACCGGCGACACCGAGAACGGCAGGTCGATCAGCGTGATCAGCAGGTGCTTGCCGTGGAAGTCGAACTTGGCGATGCACCAGGAGGCGCAGACCCCGAACAGCAGGTTCAGCGGCACCGCGATTCCCGCCGTCATCAGCGTCAGCTTGATGGCCGATAGGGCGTCGTCCTCCTGCAGCGCCGCCCAATAGGCGCCGACGCCGCGCTTCAGCGCCTCGGCGAACACCACGCTCAGCGGCAGCAGCAGGAACAGCGCCAGGAAGACCAGCGCCGCGACGATCAGCGCCGCGCGCAGCCACAACGGCTCGACCAGGGTCGAGCGGGACGCCTGTCCATTACCGGGCATGACGCCTCCGCATCCAGGCCTGCAGCAGGTTGAGGACGAGCAGCATCGCGAAGGACACCAGCAGCATCAGCACGCCGACCGCGGCGGCCCCGGCGAAGTCGTACTGCTCCAGCTTGATGACGATCAGCAGCGGCGCGATCTCGGTGACGCCCGGCATGTTGCCGGCGATGAAGATGACCGAGCCGTACTCCCCCACCCCGCGGGCGAAGGCCAGCGCGAAACCGGTCAGCAGCGCCGGCATCAGCGCCGGCAGGATGACGTGGCGGAAAGTCTGCCAGCGCGACGCGCCCAGGCACGCCGCGGCCTCCTCCTCCTCCGGCGGCAGGTCCTGCAGCACCGGCTCCACCGTGCGCACCACGAAGGGCAGGCCGATGAAGGTCAGCGCGATGGCGATGCCCAGCGGCGTGAACGCCACCTTCATGCCGAACCAGTCCTTCAGCAGCGCGCCGACCCAGCCGTTCGGCGCGTACAGCGCGGTCAGCGCGATGCCGGCCACCGCGGTCGGCAGCGCGAAGGGCAGGTCCACGAAGGCGTCGACGATCCGCTTGCCCGGAAAGCGGTAGCGCACCAGCACCCAGGCGACCAGCAGCCCGGCCACAGCGTTGACCGCGGCGGCGGCCAGCGACAGCCCGAAGCTGACCTTGAAGGCCGACAGCACGCGGTCGGTGGCCAGCGCGCTCCACAGCCCGCCGAAGCCCAGGCCGGCGGCCTTGACCGCCAGCGCCGCCAACGGCAGCAGCACGATGACGCTGAGGTACGTCACCGTGATGCCCAGGGTCAGCTTGAAGCCGGGGATGACCGTCGGACGCATCAGAAGCGTGCCCCCGCGATGCAGGGGCACGGATTCGGCCAGGGAGACGACCGACACGGGTCAGCGCGCTCCCGAGATCTGGTCGAAGACCCCGCCGTCCGCGAAATGCTGCTTCTGCGCCTCACGCCACCCCCCGAAGGCCTGATCGACGGTCACGAGCCTAACATTGGCGAAGCGGTTCGCATACTGGGCGCCGGCCAGCTCCGGATGCCGGGGCCGGTAGTAGTGCTTGGCGGCCAGTTCCTGGCCCTCGCGGGTGTAGAGGAACTGCAGGTAGGCCTCGGCCACCTTGCGGGTGCCCTTGCGGTCGACCACCGAATCGACCACCGCGACCGACGGTTCGGCCAGCACCGAGAGCGACGGGGTGACGATCTCGAACTTGTCGGCGCCGAACTCCTGCAACGCCAGGTGGGCCTCGTTCTCCCAGGCCAGCAGCACGTCGCCGATCTCGCGCTGGGTGAAGGTGACGGTGGAGCCGCGCGCCCCGCTGTCCAGCACCGGAACGTTCCTGAACAACTTCTGGACGAAGTCCTTGGCCTTGCCCTCGTCGCCGCCGTTCTTCTCGCGGGCGTAGGCCCAGGCGGCGAGGTAGTTCCAGCGCGCTCCGCCCGAGGTCTTCGGGTTCGGGGTGATGACCTGCACGCCCGGCTTGATCAGGTCGTCCCAGTCCTTGATCTGCTTGGGGTTGCCCTTGCGCACCAGGAACACGATGGTCGAAGTGTAGGGGGCGGAATTCTCCGGCAGGCGCTTGATCCAGTCCTTGGCGATCAGCCCGGCGTCGGCGATGGCATCGACGTCGTAGGCGAGCGCCAGCGTCACCACGTCGGCGGCCAGCCCGTCGATGACCGAGCGTGCCTGCTTGCCGGAGCCGCCGTGCGACTGCTTGACGGTCAGCTTCGCACCGGTCTCCGCCTGCCACTTCTTGGCGAACAGCTGGTTGAACTCGGTGTAGAATTCCCGGGTCGGGTCGTACGAGACGTTCAGGATCGGCTCGGACGTGGTGGCGGCGCGGGCGCCGAGGGCGGCCAGCGCGATGCCGGCGGCGGCCAGGAGCGGGCGGAAGCGAATCGACAGCATGCGCGTTTCCCTGAAATTGCGGATCGGGTAATCACACTTTTGATCGTGTGATACGCGGTTTTGTTTTTCTAGTTCGCATGTGGAGAATGAACCAGGTTTGCCCGCCTGGGAAGCCCCTTTTCGTGGGCTCGCGGATGGTCTTGGCGGTTTGGGCGCGCAAAAGCCAGCCGACTCAAACACTTGGGCCGGGCAAGGGTGTCGCAGATTTTTTGGGGAGGGAGTGCGCTGCCCCCCTCCCGCGAAGCGGGGGAGGGTTGGGCGGGGGCCCAGCGCCGAGACTTTGCGTCAGATGTCGAAGTTCGCCGGCAGCTCGCCGACCGACTGGCGGTGGCGCAGCGCGTCGGCCAGCGTGCGGTTGTCCAGCACCGCGGCGGTGGCGTCGCGCACCTGGATCATCAGCCAGCGCGTCGAGCAGGTCGCCGGATCCTCGCAATCCGTGCACGGCTTGAACGCGTTCTTACTGGCGCAGGGGATCGGCGCGATGTGGCCGTCCATCAGGCGGATCACCTCGCCGAAGGTGATCTCCGACGGCGTGCGGGCAAGGCGATAGCCGCCGCTCTTGCCGCGCTTGGCGAACAGCAGGCCGGCCTTGCGCAGCTCCACCAGGATCGCTTCGAGGAACTTGCGGGGGATGTTCTCGCGCTCGGCGACGTCGGCGATCAGCACCAGGTCGTCGCCCGGCTGCTCGGCCAGCATGATCAGCGCGCGCAGCGCGTATTTGGCTTTCTGGGACAGCATCGCGGCGCCACCATGCGGCGGATGCCTCTTGCCGGTCAAGGACTTGCGGCGCCCCTGGGCGGAGCGCCGCAGCGGCCTCAGCCGATGCCCTCGGCCGCCAGCGCCTCGCGCACCGCCGGACGTTCGCCGACGCGGGCGACATAGGCGGCGACGTTCGGCCAAGTGGCCAGGTCGAGGCCCATCGGCGCCGCCCAGCGCAGCACGGTGAAGGCGTAGGCGTCGGCGATGGTGAAGGACTCGCCCGCCAGGAACCGGTTGTCCGCAAGGCGCTTGTCGAGCACGCCGAACTTGGCGGCCAGCAGTTCCTTCAGCGTCGCCTTGAAGGCGTCAGGCGTGGTCGGGCGGAACAGCGGGCTGAAGGTCTTGTGCAGCTCGGTGCCGACGAAGTTCAGCCACTCCAGCACGCGGTAGCGCTCCAGCGAGCCGTGCGCCGGGACGAGGCCCTTGGCCGCCGCCTTGTCGGCGACGTACTGCAGGATCACCGGCCCCTCGGTGAGGATGCCGCCCTCATCGAGGCCGAGGGTGGGCACCTGCCCCTTCGGGTTGACGGCCAGGAAATCGCCGCCGTCCTCGGTCTTCTTGGCCGCAAGGTCCACCTTGACGAGGTCGAACGGCAGCCCGGCCTCGCGCAGCACGATGTGCGACGCGAGCGAGCAGGCGCCGGGCTTCATGTACAGCTTCATGTCTCTGATCCCCTGGGGTTGCGGCGTTGGGGATCCAGGCTAACCCGCGGCAGCCGCGCCCGTTAAGGGGGTGCGTCCGCAACGGAGTGTTGCGTCTCCGGCGCTCAAAGGGCGGGCGCGCAGCCGTCGATGGCGGCGATGGGGTCGCGCGGATGCTCCCGGGGCGGTGCCGCGACCCAGGGCGGCGGAGACAGCCACGCGGGCTGGGCGGCGCAGGTGGCCCGCGGCGTGGCGGGGGCGAGCGACCACAGCGGTCCATCCGCCGGCAGCTGGGCGCGGCCGGGCACGTCGGCGACGAATCCATGGCTGACCGGATAGGGGTTGCCGCCCGGCAGCCCGCCGTCGCGAATCGGCGAGGACGCCGCGGCCACGGCCGCCGGTACCGAGCCCAGCGCGTACATGCCCGGCGCGCAGCCGGCGAGCGCCAGGACGAAGGCGAGGGGGAGAAGGGTGCGCATGGCGGCACCTCCCGTTGCAAGGCTCCTGCGGCCCCCTCCCTAACCCTCCCCCGCTCTCGCGGTGGAGGGGGCAGAGCAGCGGAGTTCCCTCTCCCGCGAGAGCGGGGGAGGGTTAGGGAGGGGGCAATCGCTCTCCTACAACCGCCATCCTATCACTCCCGCCGCCCCGCGTCCCGGCCGCCCGTCGCCGCAGGCTCGCTGATCGCCTCCATGGTCGCCTTCAGCACCGCCGGGTCGTAGGGCTTGTGCAGCAGGCGGCAGCCGGTGGCGGTGGCCTCCTTGATGCGCTCGGGCGCGGTGTCGCCGGTGACGATGATCGCCGGGATGTGCCGGCGCGCCTCGTTGCAGATGCGCGCCACCGCCTGGACGCCGTTGAATTCGCCGGGCAGGCGGAAGTCGCTGATGATCAGGCGCGGCATCGCCGCCGCCCCGGCCATGTAGGCGAAGGCGTCCTCGGCGGTGACGGCCAGGGTGACCGTGTAGCCCCACACCTCCAGCAGCTGGCGCAACGCGGTTCCCTGGATGACGTCGTCCTCGATCAGCAGGATGTGCTGAGCGTCCATGGGCTTCGGCCCCTCCTTGCGGGCCGCCAGATGCACCACGTTCGGCGCGTACACCGGGGCGACGCGCGGCAACGTGATGGTGAAGGTCGACCCCTTGCCCGGCTGCGAGCGCAGGGTCACCTCGCAGCCCAGCAGCCGCGCCGTGCGGCGCACGATGGCGAGTCCCAGGCCGAGGCCGTGGCGGCGGTCACGCTCCGGGTTGCCGACCTGGACGAAATCCTCGAACACCGCCTCCTGCATGTCCGGCGGGATGCCGATGCCGGTGTCCCACACCTCGATGGCCAGAAGCAGGCCGCGGCGCCGGCAGGCGACCAGCACACGCCCGCCGTTCGGCGTGTAGCGCAACGCGTTGGACAGCAGGTTGCGCAGGATGCGGCTGAGCAGCGTCGGGTCGCTGTCCACCACGTCGGCGGCGCCGGCGACGCGCAGGTCGATGCGGCGGCTCCCGGCCTCCTGCTCGAACTCGCGGGTCACCGCGGAGGCGACGTCGAGCGCCGGGAAGGTCGAGCGGGTGACCGGCACGATGCCCGCGTCCAGCGTCGATACGTCCAGCAGCGCGTGCAGCAGCGCCTCGCCCGCCGACATCGCCTCGCCCAGCGCGCCGACCATCTTGCGGCAAGCGGGGTCGGCCACCTTTTCGCTGAGCATGTGCTGGTACAGCCGCATCGCCTGGAACGGCTGGCGCAGGTCGTGGCTGGCCGCCGCCAGGAAGCGCGTCTTGGAGGCCAGCGCGTGCTCCAGCTCCTCCTTGCCGCGGCGGATTTCCTGCTCGGCCAGCTTGGAGGCGGTGATGTCGGTCAGCGAGCCGGCCATGCGCAGCGGCTTGCCCGCCTCGCTGCGCACCGCCATGCCGCGCGCCAGCGCCCAGCGCCAGCCGCCGTCGGCGTGGCGCAGCCGGTGCTCGATGGACAGCGTCGGCGACAGGCCGGCGATGTGCAGCGCGATGGCCGAGTGCACGTCCTCGCGGTCCTCCGGATGGACGCGGCCGAACCATTCCTCCGGATCGGGCGGCAGGGCCGCCCCGAGACCAGGAGCATGCCCCACGATCTCCTGCCAGCGCGCCGACAGGTAGATGCCGCCGCCGGTCAGATCCCAGTCCCACAGCCCGTCGTTGGCGCCGCGTGCGGCCAGCGCGTAGCGCTCCTCGCTGGCGCGCAGAGCCTCCTCGGCGCGGGCCTTCTCCTCGCGGACCTTCCAGTCCTTGTATTCGCGCTCCAGCGCGGTGACCAGCCGGGCGAGGTTGGACTTCAGCACGAAGTCGCCAGCCCCGGCCTTCAGCAGCGACACCGCCGCCTCCTCGCCGACCATGCCGGAGACGACGATGAACGGGCAGCCGCAGCCGACGTCCTTGTACAGCGCGAGCGCACTCGCCGCGCCGAAGCCAGGAATGTTGACGTCGGAGATGATGACGTCCCAGCGCGTCTCGCGCAGCGCCTTCAGCATGTCCTCGGCGGTGTCGACGCGCGTCCAGGTGATCCCGTGGCCCTGCTTGCGGATGTGCCGGGCGATCAGCAGCGCGTCGTCGTGGCTGTCGTCGACGATCAGGACGTTGAGGACCGGCGGCAGGGCATGCATGGGGTCACCCCGGCGGCGCTTCGTTCAGGATCAGCCAGTACAGGCCGAGCTGCCGCACCGCCTGGATGAACTCGGGGAAATCGACGGGCTTGCGGATGTAGCTGTTGGCGCCGAGCTGGTAGCCGTTGATCAGATCCTGCTCCTCGCGCGACGAGGTCAGGATCACCACCGGCACCAGCCGGGTGCGCGGGTCGGTGCGGATGCGACGCAGCACCTCGATGCCGTCGATCTTCGGCAGCTTGAGGTCGAGCAGCACGATGGACGGCGCGATCGCCTCGCGCCCGAGGGATTCGTCGCCGAACAGCCAGGACAGCGCCTCCGGCCCGTCGCGCGCCACCACCACGTCGTTCTGGATGTGGTTCTTCTTCAGCGCGCGCAGCGTCAGCAACTCGTCGTCGGGATTGTCCTCGACCAGCAGGATCGGTTTCATGCTCATCGCTCTCCCCTCTACTGAAGAGTGAAGTAGAAGGTGGCACCCCCGTCGACAACTCCCTCCGCCCACACGCGGCCACCGTGCTTGTGGACGATGCGCTGCACGGTGGCGAGGCCGACGCCGGTGCCCGGGAAATCCTTCATGCCGTGCAGGCGCTGGAAGGCGCCGAACAGCTTGTCGGCGTACGCCATGTCGAACCCGGCGCCGTCGTCGCGCACGAAGAAGGCCGGCTGCCCCTCCTCGTCCGTGGTGGCGCCGAAAACGATGTGCGCGTGCTCCTTGCGGCTGGTGTACTTCCAGGCGTTGCCCAGCAGGTTGACCAGCACCGTGCGCACCAGATGCGGGTCGGCCTCGGCCTTCAGGCCGGGGGCGATGTCCACCGCGACCCGGCGGCCCGGGTTGGCGGCCACGAGGTCGGCGATCACCGCCGTCGCCAGCGCGCTGAGGTCCACCGGCGCCCGCCGCACCTCGCCGCGCGACAGCCGCGACAGATCGAGCAGGTCGTCGATCAGCTGCGCCATGCGCTGGCTGGCGTCGCCGATCCGCTTCAGGTAGTCCCGCCCCTCCTCGTCCAGGCAGTCGGAGTAGTCCTCGGTCAGCACTTGGCTGAAGCCGGAGATCGAGCGCAGCGGGGCGCGCAGGTCGTGCGAGACGGAGTAGGAGAACGCCTCCAGCTCGCGGTTGGCGTTCTCCAGTTGGGTGGCGCGGCGGCGCAGGTCGGCGTTGAGGCCGTTGATCGCCTCCTCCGCTTCGCGCGCCTGGGTGACGTCGCGCAGGATGGCGGTGAACACCGTGCGCCCGCCCACCACGATGCGTGAGATCGAGGCCTCCGCCGGGAACTCCTCGCCGTTCTTGCGGCGGCCGCGGATGATGCTGCGTTCGCCCATCTGGCGGGCCTGGACGCCCGTGTGCCCGAACCGCTCCACCTGCCGGCTGTGGCCGGCGCGGGCGAAGGTCGGCAGCAGGATCTCCAGGGGCTGCCCCAGCGCCTCGGCCGCCGTGAACTGGAAGATGCGCTCGGCGCCCTGGTTGAACAGGATGATGCGCTGCGCCTGATCGACCGAGACCACGGCGTCGGCCGCGATGGCCAGGATGCCCTCGAACAGTTCGCGCGAGGCCAGCAGCTCTTCGGCCGTGTTGGTGGCGGGTCCGTCCCTATCCGGCATGTCCCCTCCCTTTGCAGGGGCTGAGAATGCGAATGAGTCTAACGGATGCAGCGGGGGATTGGTACAAAAATGCAGCAGGGCGTACCGTCAGTTCTACTGACGGTACGCCCAAAAAAGTCAAAGGCTGCGCGATCAGCGGTCCTTGCGCAGCGGCCCGTATTCGACCGGCACCCAGGCGTACCCGCCGCCCTCGGCGCGGACGTGGCCGATGCCGGGGAACGGCAGGTGGGCGCCGGCGATCCACAGCTGGTCGCGCGCCGCCTCGTCGAAGATCTTGCGGCGGGTGGCGAGCGCCTGCTCCTTGCTCGTGTCGAACTCGATGACGACCTCGGGGCGGGCGAACTGGACGGCGTGGTTGTGCACGAGGTCGCCCCAGGCCAGCAGGCTCTTGCCGCCCGAGTTGATCAGGAAGCCGGTGTGGCCCGGCGTGTGGCCGAACGCCGCCACCGTCCGGATCCCCGGCACCGGCTCGTCGCCCGCCGCGAAGGTCTTGAAGCGGCCGGCCGCCTGGTACGGCGCCACCGCGTCGCGGGCGATCTTGAAGAAGGGCTGCGCCTCGGCCGGCGCCTTGGCGGCGACCGCCTCGTCCAGCCAGAACGCCGCCTCCTCCTTGGCCGCCCACACCGTGGCGTTGGGGAACAGCGGCTTGCCGTCCATGGTCAGCAGGCCGCCGGCGTGGTCGCCGTGCAGGTGGGTCAGCAGCACGCTGTCGACCTGGGTCGGGTCGTAGCCGGCCGCGCGGATGTTGGCGCCGATGCCGCCCAGCGTCGGGCCGAACGCGCCGGCCGCCCCGGTGTCCACCAGCACGAGGTTCTGCCCCGTGTGCACCAGGAAGGCGTTGACCGCCGTCTGCACGCCCGGAGTCGAGTCCTGGAACATGCGGGCGATCAGACCCTGGATGTCGTTCGCGGCGATGCCCGTGAGGATCTTCGGGTCGAGGTCGACGTAGCCGTCGTAGACCGCGGTGACCTCGACGGCGCCCAGCGCCATGCGGTAGAAGCCCGGCACCTGGGTGCGCTGCTGCGCCGGGGGTGCCGCCAGCGCCGGCAGCGCGGCCGCCGCCGGAACCGCCATGGCCAGCGCGACCAGCGCCGAACGGGCAAGGGTGGAAAGGCGATGCACGATGCGGTTTCCTCTGCGTTATGCGGCGGCGCATACGGCCGCGGCCGCGCGCATGGTGCAGCCGGGCCGTCCGGTGCGCAACCGCGAGGGGCGCATTCGGCTGGTGAGGCGTTGTAACGGTGGGTGAGCAGAGTTTTCGCGCCGGCCCCCCGCCGAACCGATCCCGCCCTTCCACCGTTGTTGGACGCATGCAGCCCAAGCCCCGCAGCAATCTCGCCCGCCTCTACCGCGCCATCTGGCACTTCGCCGCCGGCAGCCGGCATCTGGTGGTGGCGTTCTTCGCCCTGCTGTTCGGTGCCCAGCTGGCGCGACTCGCGGTGCCCTATTTCTTCGGCGCGGCGGTCAACGCGCTGCAGGACACCCGCGCGCAGGACGTGCGCAGCGCCACGACCGCCCTGCTGCTGATGCTCGGCGCCGGGGTGCTGGGCTGGCTGCTGCACGGCCCCGGCCGGGTGGTGGAGCGGTTCGCCGCGCTGAAGATCCGCGAACGTTTCTCCGACGCCGTCTACGCCAAGCTGATGCGCCTGCCCATGGGCTGGCACGAGGCGCACCACTCCGGCGAAACCATCCAGCGGATCGGCAAGGCCAACCTCGCCCTGTTCGCCTTCGCGCAGCACCAGTACACCTACCTGCAGAACCTCGTCGGCCTGTTCGGGCCGCTGATCGCGCTGTTCGTCATCTCGGCGCCGGTCGGCCTCGCCGCCGTGGCCGCCTACGCGGTGCTGGGCGCCATCGTTCTTCGCCTCGACCGCACCATGGCGCGGCTGATCAACGACGAGAACAGCGCCGAGCGCCGCTACAGCGCCGAGCTGGTGGACAGCCTGGGCAACGTCGGCACGGTGCTGACCCTGCGCCTGGAGGAGGCGACGCGCACCGCCATGGCGCACCGCCTGCACGCCGTCTTCGCGCCCCTGCGTCGCAACATCGTGGTCAACGAGACGAAGTGGCTGACCATCGAGCTGTTCGGCCAGATCCTGCGCGTCGCGCTGGTGGCGCTGTACGCGTGGCTGGAATGGCGGTCGGCCGGCGTCATCATGGTCGGCACCGCGGTGATGGTCTACCAGTACTCCCAGCAGATCGGCGACGTGGTCGGCTCCTTCGCCAACCAGTGGCAGGACATCGTGCGCAACGGCACCGACCTGTCCGGCGCCGACGAGATCTTCGACGCCGCGGAGCGCCGCGGCTCCGGCGGCCACGTCCCGGACGATTGGAAGGAGATCCGCGTCGACGGCCTGCGCTTCTACCACCCGAACCGCCGCCGCGCGGTGCCGACGCTGGACGACGTGACGATCACGCTCCGGCGCGGCGACCGCATCGCGCTGGTCGGCGAGAGCGGCTCCGGCAAAAGCTCCCTCATGCGGGTGCTGAGTGGCCTCTATGAGGCGAACGCCGTGCGCTTCCACATCGACGGCGTGGTGCATGCGGAACTGGCCGACCTGCGCTCCGCCACCACGCTGATCCCGCAGGACCCGGAGATCTTCGAGAACACGGTGGGCCACAACGTCACCATGGGCGTCGAGGTGGCGGAGGAGGAGGTGCATCGCGCCTGCGACCTCGCCCGCCTGACGCCGATCGTCGAGGGCCTGCCGCACGGCCTGGACACCCCCATCGTCGAGCGCGGCGGCAACCTGTCCGGCGGCCAGAAGCAGCGCCTGGCGCTGGCGCGCGGCATCCTGGCGGCCCGTTCCAGCTCGATCATCATGCTGGACGAGCCGACCAGCAGCCTCGACCCCGCCACCGAGGCCGAGGTCTACGGCAACCTGCTGGCCGAGTTCCCGGAAGCCTGCGTGATCTCCTCGATCCACCGCCTGCACCTGCTGCCGCGCTTCGGCACCATCGTCTACATGGCCGACGGCCGCATCCTCGACCTCGGCACCCTGGACGAGCTGGTCGAGCGCCAGCCCCGCTTCCGCGAGCTGTGGGAGAAGGCGACGGCCGGCGGCCACACGCGGGCGGCGTGAGGCGGCACGCCCTCCCCCAGCCCCGCTGGGGAGGGGCGTAGAACCGGCACCACGGCCTACGCAATAAAGCGACGCCCTGCCCTGTTGATTGTGCGTGCGGAACTGCGCATCGTACGCGCCACCACGGTTCGCTTTCGGAAAGGACACCGCGTGGATCCCGTCATCCGTCCGACGACTCCCTTCGACGGCCAGCGCCCCGGCACCTCTGGGCTGCGCAAGTCGGTGAAGACCTTCGAACAGCCCCGCTATCTGGAGAACTTCGTGCAGTCGATCTTCGACTGCGTGCAGGGCATCCCGGGGGCGACGCTGGTGCTCGGCGGCGACGGGCGCTACCACAACCGCACCGCCATCCAGACCATCGTCAAGATGGCCGCTGCCAACGGCGTGGCCCGCCTCGTGGTCGGCGCCGGCGGCATCCTGTCCACCCCCGCCGCCTCCTGCGTCATCCGCAAGCGCAAGGCGCTGGGCGGCATCATCCTGTCGGCCAGCCACAACCCCGGCGGCCCGGACGGCGACTTCGGCATCAAGTTCAACGCCGCCAACGGCGGCCCCGCCCCCGAGGCGCTGACCGAAGCCTTCTTCAAGCGCTCCAAGGAGATCGCCGAGTACCGCACCCTCGACGCGCCCGACGTGAACCTCGACCAGCTCGGTGAGCGCACGCTGGGCAGCATGGTGGTGGAGGTCATCGACCCGGTCGCCGACTACGCCGAGTTGATGGACTCGCTGTTCGACATGGACGCGATCCGCGCGCTGTTCGCCTCCGGGTTCCGCATGGTGTTCGACGCCATGCACGCGGTCACCGGTCCCTACGCGGTGGAGATCCTGGAGCGCCGCCTGGGCGCCCCGGCCGGCACCGCCATCAACGCCACCCCGCTGGAGGATTTCGGCGGCCACCACCCCGACCCCAACCTCGCCCACGCGGTGGACCTCGTCGCCGCGCTGAACGGCCCGGACGCGCCGGACTTCGGCGCCGCCTCGGACGGCGACGGCGACCGCAACATGATCCTGGGGCGCGGCGTCTTCGTGTCGCCCAGCGACAGCCTCGCCGTGTTGGCCGCCAACGCCACGCACGTGCCGGCTTTCAAGGGCGGGCTGACGGGTGTGGCGCGTTCCATGCCGACCAGCCGCGCGGTGGACCGCGTCGCCGAGGCGCTGGGCATCCGCTGCTACGAGACGCCGACGGGCTGGAAGTTCTTCGGCACGCTGCTCGACGACGGCCGCATCAACCTGTGCGGCGAGGAGAGCTTCGGCACCGGCGCCGACCACGTGCGCGAGAAGGACGGGCTGTGGGCCGTGCTGATGTGGCTGAACGTGCTGGCCGCCCGCCGCCTGTCGGTGGCCGAGCTGATGGCCGAGCACTGGAGCACCTACGGGCGCACCTACTACGGCCGCCACGACTACGAGGCCATCGAGCAGGCCGCCGCCGACAAACTGATCGACGAGCTGCGCAACCGGCTGCCGCTGCTGGCCGGCACCAGCCTCGCCGGCTGGCGCGTCGCCACCGCCGACGAGTTCGCCTACACCGACCCGGTGGACGGCAGCCGCTCGGACCGGCAGGGCCTGCGGGTGTCGTTCGAGGACGGCTCGCGCATCGTCTACCGCCTGTCGGGCACCGGCACCGCCGGCGCCACCCTGCGCGTCTACTTCGAGCGCTACGAGCCGGTGGGCGGCGAGCACGGCCTGGACGCCCCGGTGGCGCTGGCCGAGCTGGCCGCCGTCGCCGCCGACCTCGCCGGCATCCAGCGCCACACCGGGCGGACGAAGCCGGACGTGGCGACGTAAGTTTTATAGCCCCTCTCCCTGGACGGGAGAGGGGCTTCCGTTCCAAGTCCCATTTCTGTCCACCCCAAGGCCACGGCTTTGCCACACCTACCTCTTTCGATAACCCCCATCATGGTGGAAAGAGGAGGGCCGCCACCATGAGCAAAGCCGTGGCAACCAGCATCACCGAGCCGTTCGCACCGCTCGACGTGCATCAGCTGCACGTCGCCGGCGTCCCCGAGGCGACCGAATTGCTGAAGCGGGAGCGATTCGTCTTCGTCGGCGCGCCGAACCGCTGGCGCAAGGAAGTCAACGGCCGGATCACCCGCGCCGACATCCGCCGCGGCCAGGACGGGCGTTGCGTCGTCGTGCTCTTCCACTGGCAGCATCCGCAAACCCGTTGCGGACGCGCGTCGAATTCAGCAGGATCACTGTCCTAACTTCCGCGGCCGAATGAAACCCCACGCCGCGGAACGTTCCATGGCGTATTCGGCATCACGCGGACGGACGAACGATGGCGCTTCCCCGGATTTCCGCCCGCGAGGCGCGGCGCATCGCCCTGGCGGCGCAGGGCTTCGCCAAGCCCCGCCCGCCCGGCGCCATCGACCGCGGCCATCTGCGCCGGACGCTGGAGCGCACGCAGCTCCTGCAGATCGATTCGGTGAGCGCGGTGGTGCGGGCGCACTACCTGCCGCTGTTCTCCCGCCTCGGTCCCTACCCCGCCGCCCTGCTCGACGACGCAGCGTGGGGCCGCAAGCGGACGCTGTTCGAGTACTGGGCGCACGAAGCCTCGCTGCTGCCGCTGGAGTTGCACCCGCTGCTGCGCTGGCGGATGGCGCGCGCCGCGCGCGGCGAAGGGACCTACGACCGCCTCGCCAAGCTTGCCACCGAGCGGCCGGAGTTCGTCGAGTCGGCTTACGCCGTGGTGCGCGACCGCGGCCCGGTCGCCGCCTCGGACATCGACGGCAGCCGCGGCAAGGGCAGCTGGTGGGGGTGGAGCGACGCCAAGTGCGCGCTGGAATACCTGTTCTGGGCCGGCCGCATCACCACCCACTCCCGCCGCGGCTTCGAGCGCCTCTACGACCTTCCCGAACGCGTGCTGCCCGAGTCGGTCCTGAACTCCCCGACTCCGGCCGAACCCGACGCCCACCGCGCCTTGCTGGAGTTGGGCGCCCGCGCCCACGGCGTCGCCACCGCCGCCGACCTGCGCGACTACTTCCGCCTCGACGCCGACGACGCCAGGGCACGCCTGCCCGAGCTGGTCGAGGACGGCACGCTGGTCCCGGTGGAGGTCGAGGGCTGGGCGCAGGCCGCCTACCTGCACCACGACGCCCAGCGCCCGCGCCGCATCGACGCCGCCGCCCTGCTCGCCCCCTTCGATCCGCTGGTGTGGGAGCGCTCGCGCGCCGAACGGCTGTTCGGCTTCCGCTACCGGATCGAGATCTACACCCCGGCGGAGAAGCGGCAGTACGGCTACTACGTGCTGCCCTTCCTGCTCGGCGACCGCCCGGTCGCCCGCGTCGACCTGAAGGCGGAGCGGGGATCCGGCACCCTGCACATCCTGGGCGCCTTCGCCGAACCCGCCGCCCCGCCGCACACTGCCGAGGCGCTGGCCGACGAGCTGCGCCGCCTCGCCCACTGGCTGGGGCTGGAGCGGATCCGCGTCGGCGAGCGCGGCGACCTCGCTTCCGCCTTGCGCGGCCTCGTGCACCGGGACACCATGGCGCCATGAAGATCGCCATCCTCGACGACTACCAGCGCATCGCGCGCAGCCTCGCCGACTGGGACCGCCTGCCGCCGGGCAGTGAGCTCCAGGTCTTCCACGAGCACATCGCCGACCGCGAGCGGCTGGTGGCGGCGCTGGAGCCCTTCGACGTGCTGGTCATCATGCGGGAGCGCACGCCGTTCCCTGCCGACCTGATCGCGCGGCTGCCGAACCTGCGGCTGCTGGTGACCACCGGCACCCGCAACCTCGCCATCGACCTCGAGGCGTGCAAGGCGCGCGGCATCACCGTGTGCGGCACCGCCATCGGCGGCACGCCGACCGCCGAGCTGGCCTGGGGCCTGATCCTGGCGCTGGCAAAGCGCATCCCCGCGGAGGACCGCGCGCTGCGCGCCGGTTCCTGGCAGACCGGGCTGACCACCACGCTGACCGGCAAGCGCCTGGGCGTGGTCGGCCTCGGCAAGCTGGGCGCGCAGGTCGCCCGCGTCGGGCTGGCCTTCAACATGGACGTGGTGGCGTGGAGCCAGAACCTCACCGACGAGCGCGCGGCCGAGGTCGGCGTCCGCCGCGTGGACAAGGCCGAGCTGTTCGCCACGGCGGACGTGGTGACCCTGCACCTCGTGCTCGGCGAGCGCAGCCGCGGCACGGTCGGCGCCGCGGAGATCGGCGCCATGAAATCCACCGCGTGGTTCGTCAACACGGCCCGCGCCGGGCTGGTGGACGAACCGGCGCTGGTGGAGGCGCTGGCGCACCGGCGCATCGCCGGCGCCGGCCTCGACGTGTTCTCGGTGGAGCCGCTGCCGCCCGACCACCCGCTGCGCGCCCTCGACAACACGGTGCTGACGCCGCACCTGGGCTACGTCACGCAGGAGAACTACGCGGTGTTCTACCGCGAGGCGCTGGAGGACATCCTGGCCTGGACGGCGGGGGCGCCGGCGAGGGTGCTTTCGTGAGGCGCTTGCCCCACCCCTGCCCCCTCCCCCGCTGCGCAGGGGAGGGGAATAGCGGCACCCTCCCCTGCGCAGCGGGGGAGGGCCGGGGTGGGGGCAACGGCCGTCAGTTCCCCGCCACCCCCGTCTCCTTGTAGAACGCCTGGATGAGGTCCTTGCCGACCCGGGACGCCATGTCCTCGTGCACCGGCAGCATGGCCTTGCGCCACGCCGCCCGCTCGGCGTCGGTCATGGTGTGGAACTCCGACTTGCCGGCGGCCTTCATGGCGGCGACGGCGTCGTCGTTCTCCTTCTGCGCGATCTGGTTGGCGTAGGTGGTGGCGTCCTTCATGGCACCATCCAGCGTCGTGCGGATGTCGGCCGGCAGGCCGTCCCAGAACTTCTTGTTCACGATCACCGCGTAGCCGATGTAGCCGTGGTCGGACAGCGTGATGTGCTTCTGCACCTCGTTATGCTTCTGCGTGTACATGTTGGAGGGCGTGTTCTCCGACCCGTCCACCACGCCGGTCTGCATGGCCTGGTAGACCTCCGAGAACGCCATGACCTGCGGCAGCGCGCCCAACGCGCGGAACTGCGCCTCCAGCACCTTGGAGGACTGGATGCGCATCTTCAGGCCCTTGAAGTCGTCGGGCGTCTTCAGCGGCCGGTTGGCGCTCATGATCTTGAAGCCGTTGTCCCAGTAGGCCAGCCCGATGATGCCCTTGGGCTCCAGCTTCTTCAGCAGCCCCTGGCCGAGCGGACCCTGCGTCACCTTGGTCAGCGATTCCTTGCTGGGGAAGATGTAGGGCAGGTCGAAGACCTCGAACTCCTTCACGCCCAGCGGGCCGAACTTGGCCAGCGACGGGGCGAGCATCTGCACCGCGCCGAGCTGCAGCGCCTCCAGCTCCTCCTTATCCTTGTAGAGCTGGCTGTTGGGGTAGACCTCGACCTTCACCTTGCCGTTGGTGCGCGCCTCGGCCAGCTCCTTGAACTTCTCGGCCCCCTTGCCCTTCGGCGTCTCGGTGGCGACGACGTGGCTGAACTTGATGACGATGGGGGCCTGCTGCGCCAGCGCCGGCGTGGCCGCCAGGATGCCGACAGCGCCGAGGATCGGCAGGACAAAACTCCGCATATCGCATTTCCTCCCTCTGGTTATGGTTCTCGGCCGCGGCTCTTAAGGCCGCGGTTCTCAGTTTTGGCCGGTCAGCAGGCCGCGGGCGATCACCTGCGCCTGGATCTCGGCGGCTCCTTCGAAGATTGACAGGATCCGCGCGTCGCACAGAACCCGACTGATGGGATACTCCACGGCATAGCCGTTGCCGCCGTGGATCTGCACCGCGGCGTCGGCGTTGCTCCACGCCACGCGGGCGGCCAGCAGCTTGGCCATCCCCGCCTCGATGTCGCAGCGCCGCCCGGAATCCTTCTCCCGCGCCGCGAAGTAGGACAGCTGTCGGGCGATCATCGTCTCCACGGCCATCCACGCCACCTTGCCGTGCACGCGCGGGAAACCCAGGATGGCCTTGCCGAACTGCTGGCGCTCGGCGGCGTAGCGCACGCCCAGCTCCAGCGCGTTCTGCGCCACGCCCAGCGCGCGGGCCGCGGTCTGGATGCGCGCGCTCTCGAAGGTCTCCATCAGCTGCTTGAAGCCCTGCCCCTCGACCCCGCCGAGCAGGCCGGACACCGGCACGACGAAGCCGTCGAAGCCGATCTCGTACTCCTTCATGCCGCGGTAGCCGAGCACGGTGATCTCCGTGCCGCTCATGCCCTCGGCCGGGAACGGATTGTCCTCGGTGCCGCGCGGCTTCTCGGCCAGCAGCATGGAGAGGCCGCGATACCCGTCGGTGTTCGGGTCGGTGCGCACCAGCAGCGTCATCACGTCGGAGCGCGCGCCATGGGTGATCCAGGTCTTGGCGCCGTAAATGCGGTACACGTCGCCGTCGCGCACCGCACGGGTGCGCAAGGATCCCAGGTCGCTGCCGGTGTTCGGCTCGGTGAACACGGCGGTGGGCAGGATGGCGCCCGACGCGATGGCCGGCAGCCAGCGCTGCTTCTGCTCCGGCGTCCCGGCCAGCCGGATCAGCTCCGCCGCGATCTCCGCCCGCGTGCCGAGCGAGCCGACGCCGAGGTACCCGCGGCTCAACGCCTCGGAGACGATGCACATCGCCGTCTTGCCGAGGGCGAGACCGCCGTACTCCTCCGGCACGGTCAGGCCGAAGACGCCCATCTCGGCCATGTGCTCCAGCAGTTCCAGCGGGATCAGCTGGTCGTTGCGGTGCCACTCCTGGGCGAAGGGGGCGACCTCGGCGTCGGCGAAACGGCTGAACTGCTCCGCCATCATCGCCAGCGTCTCGTCGCCGTAGGCCGGCGCGCCGTACCGCCCCTCCGCCGCGGCGTCGCCGAGAAGCCGGCGCGCGGCGCGGAGCGCGCCCGGCTCGGCGATGGCCGCCAGCCCGGACTCGGAGACGAACCGCGCCACCGCTTCCGGCGCCACGCCGAGGTCATCGGGGCGGACCATCTCCACCTGGCTCATCGGGATGCCGCCGGCGAGCTGGCCCAGGTACTCGGCGAAGCCCAGGCGCAGGATCGCCGCTTCCACGTCACCCAGCGCCCCCTGCTCCTCCAGCCGCCCGGCCCAGCCGAGCAGCTGGCGCAGCGCCTCCACGTAGGTCGCCTGCCACGCCAGCCCGTGCAGGGCGAACTGGTGCGTCTCCAGGTCCTCGGCGCTCGGCCGGCCGGCGGGTGCCACCAGGGCGCGGAGCGTGCGGCGCCCCTCGGCGGCCAGGGCCTCGGCGGCGGCGAGGGCGGGGCGGTAGTCGTTGGGAATCATCAGGCGGTCTCCGGGCCGGCGACGATGCCGGAATCATGCAGGCGGCCGATCTCGGCGCTCGACAGGCCGAGCCGTTCGGCCAGGATCTCGTCGGTGTGCTGGCCGAGCCGCGGCGCCGGACGCACCGGGTCGCGCGGCACCGCGCCGAAGGCCAGCGGCACACCCGGCATGCGCCAGCGCCCGACGCCCGGCTGCTCGACCTCCTGGAACATCGGGTTGGCGGGAGAACAGCGCGGGTCCTCGGCGACCAGCTGGCCGAAGTCCTGGTAGGGTCCCCACAGCACGCCGCTGCCGGCGAACGCGGTCCGCACCTCGTCCAGCGTGCGCGCCGCGAACCAGGGGGCGAGCACCGCGCCGATGGCCTCGCGCGCCTCGAACCGTCCCCCCTCCGTGCCGAGGTCGACGCCCATCAGCGGCCCGACCATGGCGAGCCGCTCGCCGAGGCCCGTCGCCGCGCCGATGGCCTTCCACTGCCGGTCGGAGATGGCGACCACCATCACCCGCCGCCCGTTCCGGGTCGGGAAGTCGCGCCCGAAGGCGCCGTACAGGTCGTTGCCGAGCGGTTGGCGCACCGTGCCGTTGACCTGCACGTCGGCGACGTAGCCCAGGTTGCCGACGCTCGCCAGCATGACGTCGCTGAGCGCCAGCGTGACCTCCTGCCCCTTGCCCGTCCGTGCCCGCAGCCGTTCGGCCGCCAGCAAGCCGGTGCACAGGTAGAGGCCGGCGGCGATGTCCCAGGCCGGCAGCACGTGGTTAACCGGCTTGTCTCCCTCGCCCGTCGCCATGGGAAAGCCGCTGGCGCAGTTGACCGTGTAGTCCACCGCGCCGGTCCCGTCGGAGCTGCCGGTCAGGCGCAACATGATCAGGTCGGCGCGCTTCGCCGACAGCGCGTCGAAGCTCATCCACCCGCTGGCCGGCAGGTTGGTCAGCAGGATGCCGCCGCCGGGATCCGGGCGGGTGATCAGCGCCGCGGCGATCTCCCGCCCCTCCGGCGTGTTGAGCGCCAGGGTGACCGATTTCTTGCCCTTGTTGAGGCCGGTCCAGTACAGGCTGTCGCCGCTCGGCGCCAGGGGCCAGCGGCGGTAGTCGATGTTGCCGCCGATGGGGTCGATGCGGATCACTTCCGCCCCCAACTGCGCCAGCGTCATGCCGCCCAGGGGTGCCGCGATGAAGGCCGACACCTCGACCACGCGGAGGTCGGACAGAAGCGGGGTCATGCGGTCTCCTCGGCGATTCGCTGGCGCAGCTCCCAGCCCAACGGGCCGGCCAGCGTGTGGATGAATTCGACCACCACCCGCTCCAGCGCCTCGCTG
Source organism: Azospirillum sp. (assembly GCF_050789165.1). Taxonomy (NCBI): domain Bacteria; kingdom Pseudomonadati; phylum Pseudomonadota; class Alphaproteobacteria; order Rhodospirillales; family Azospirillaceae; genus Azospirillum; species Azospirillum sp. The sequence continues at coordinate 37,240 of NZ_JBOZRT010000111.1, read as the reverse complement.
GCCGGGGTGGAAACGCGGCCCTGCGGCCGGGCCAGCACCAGCGAGCGGCGGATCGGCGGAGTCACCGCCGCGGCGCTCAGCTCGCCCGATTCCAGCAGCCCATGCACGGCGGAGCGCGGCAGCAGCGTGCAGGCCTCGCCGACCCGCACCAGCTCGATCAGCGCCGACAGCGCGTCCACCTCGATGACCGGCTCGCAGGCGAGGCCTTCCTCGGCGAAGGCCTGCTCGACCAGCAGGCGCAGCCGGTGCGGCCGGCCGGGCAGGATCAGGTCGTGCGCCGCCACCTCGGCCAGCGTGACGCCGTCCAGCGCCGCCAAGCGGCCGCCGGAGCCGATCAACACCATCTCCTCCTCCAGCAGCGGGGCGGAAACGAGGCCGTCGGTGGTCTTCGAATCGTACAGCACGGCAAGGTCGAGGCGCCCCTGCACCAGCCACTCGTGGATGGTGGCGCTGAAGCCATCCACCAGATGCAGCCGCACCCGCGGCGCCCGCTGGCGGAAGCGCACCGCCAAGCCGGGCAGCAGCACCCGGCCCAGCGACGACGGCACGCCGAAGCTCAGCGTCCCCGACGGCTCCGATTGATACGCCAGCACCGCATCGCGCGCCGCGCCGACCTCCTTCAACACGATGCGGGCGTGGTCCATCAGCACCTGGCCCGCCGGCGTCGGCGTGACGCCCCAGCCGTGCCGGCGCAGCAGCGGCACGCCCAGCTCGTCCTCCAGCGCCTTGATCTGGCGGGACAGCGCCGGCTGAGCGACCCGCAGCACGGAGGCGGCCCGCGACAGGCTCTGCATCTCCGCGACGTGCAGGAAGTATCTCAGCTGTCGGAAGTCCATACCCCAGAGCCGATGCCGTTTCGTTATAACTGTTATAATAACTATAGCGTTGACGAATATCGTAGTCGACCCAGTACTCTTTGCAAAGGTTTTTGGAGGCGACCGTGGCAACGACGAACGACACCCATCCGGAGATCCGCGAGTCCGTCCGCCGGCTGTGCGCCGGCTTCCCCGGGGAGTACTGGCGGAAACTGGACGCCGAGCGCGCCTACCCCACCGAGTTCGTGCGGGCGCTGACCGAGGCCGGCTTCCTGTCGGTGCTGATTCCCGAGGAGTACGGCGGCTCCGGCCTGGGCATCGACGCGGCGTCGGCGATCCTGGAGGAGATCCACCGCTCGGGCTGCAACGGCGGCGCCTGCCACGCGCAGATGTACACCATGGGCACGGTGCTGCGGCACGGCAGCGCGGCGCAGAAGCAGGCCTACCTGCCGGGCATCGCGTCGGGCGCGCTGCGCCTGCAGGCCTTCGGCGTCACCGAGCCGACCAGCGGCACCGACACCACCCGGATCCGCACCTTCGCCCGGCGCGAGGGCGACGAGTACGTGGTCAACGGCCAGAAGGTGTGGATCTCCAGGACCGAGCACTCCGACCTGATGGTGCTGCTGGTGCGCACCACGCCGCGCGACCAGGTGAAAAAGCCGACCGACGGCATGAGCGTGCTGCTGGTGGACATCCGCGAGGCGCTCGGCAAGGGCCTGACCATCCGGCCGATCCGCGCGATGATCAACCACGCCACCACCGAACTGTTCTTCGACGACCTGCGCGTACCGGCCGCGAACCTGATCGGCGAGGAAGGCAAGGGTTTCCACTACATCATCGACGGCATGAACGCCGAGCGCATCCTGATCGCCTCGGAGTGCATCGGCGACGCCCGCTTCTTCATCGACCGCGCCTCGGCCTACGCCACGCAGCGCGAGGTGTTCGGCCGGCCGATCGGCTCCAACCAGGGCATCCAGTTCCCGATCGCGCGGAACTACGTCGAGACCGAGGCGGCGGCCCTCATGGTGCGCAAGGCCATCGAGCTGTTCGATTCGGGCCAGCCCTGCGGCACCGAGGCCAACATGGCGAAGCTTCTGGCCTCCGAGGCGTCCTGGCATGCCGCCGACACCTGCCTGCAGACGCACGGCGGCTTCGGCTTCGCCGAGGAATACGACATCGAGCGCAAGTTCCGCGAAACGCGCCTCTACCAGATCGCGCCGATTTCCACCAACCTGATCCTCTCGCACGTGGCGACCCACGCGCTGAAGATGCCCAAGTCATTCTAAGCAACATCGTTCCGAGCCATGCACACCCCCTTGGACGGTATCCTGGTCGTCGCCCTGGAGCAGGCCGTGGCCGCTCCCTACTGCACGTCGCGCCTCGCCGACGCGGGCGCCAGGGTGATCAAGATCGAACGGCCGGAAGGCGACTTCGCCCGCGCCTACGACCACGTCGCGCACGGCGAGAGCGCGTACTTCGTCTGGCTCAACCGCGGCAAGGAATCGGTCGTCCTCGACATCAAGAACCCGGACGACGCCGCCCTGATGCACCGGATGATCGCGCGTGCGGACGTGCTGGTGCAGAACCTCGCCCCCGGCGCCGCGGAGCGCGCCGGCTTCGGGTCGGAGGAACTGCGCGCCAAGCACCCGCGCCTGATCACCTGCGACATCAGCGGCTACGGCGAGGACGGGCCGTACCGCGACATGAAGGCCTACGACCTGCTGATCCAGTGCGAGACCGGACTCGCCTCGATCACCGGGGCGCCGGAGCGGCCGGGGCGTGTCGGCGTGTCGGTGGCCGACATCGCCTGCGGCATGTACGCCCACGCCGGCATCCTCCAGGCCCTCTACGAGCGCGAGCGCACCGGGCAGGGCCAGGGGATCGCCGTGTCGCTGTTCGACGCCATCGCCGACTGGATGACCGTACCGCTGCTGCACCAGGACTACGGCGGCAAGGCGCCGGAGCGCGTCGGGCTCAACCACCCGTCCATCGCGCCGTACGGTGCCTTCACGCTGGCCGACGGCAACCAGGTGGTGATCTCCATCCAGAACGAGCGGGAGTGGGCGCGGCTGTGCGGCGACGTGCTGGGGCAGCCGGACCTTGCGACGGACCCGCGCTACGCCACCGGCCCGTTGCGGGTCGCGAACCGACCGTCGCTGGACGCCGCGGTCGCCGCCGTCTTCGCCACGCTGGACCGCGCCGAGGCGCACGCGCGGCTGAAGCGGGGCGGCATCGCCTACGGCGACGTCAACAGCGTCGCCGACCTCTCCGCGCACAGCCAGCTGCGGCGCATCGAGACGGACACCCCGACCGGCCCGGTGGCCGGCGTGGCGCCGCCGGTGCGCCGGCGCGGCGAGGCGTTCCAGCCCCGCCCCATCCCGGCCATCGGCCAGCACTCGGACGCCCTGCGCAAGGAGTTCGCCCCATGAGTTTCGAGCACCTGAAGGACTGGATCGGCCGCCAGGAGGAGCACCTGGACGTCGCCACCGTGGCGCCGCTCACCGGGTTGGCCCGCACGCTCGACCACGATGACCCGCCCTGGCGCGCGGGCGAGGTGCCGCCGCTCGGCCACTGGATGTACTTCCTCCCCCAGGCGCCGCAGCGCGACATCGCGGAGGACGGCCACCCGCACCGCGGCGGCTTCCTGCCGCCGGTGCCGCTGCCGCGCCGCATGTGGGCGGGCGGCGACCTGCGATGGCACGGCCCCATCCGCGTCGGCGAGGCGATCCGCCGCCGCTCGACCATAGAGAACGTCGAGCACAAGGCCGGCCGTTCCGGCGACCTTGTCTTCGTCAAGGTGGTGCACGAGGTGCTGACCGAGCGTGGCCTCGCGGCGCGCGAGGTGCACGACATCGTCTACCGCGACCCGCCCAGGCCCGGCGAGGCCCCCGCCCCCGGCGAACCGCCGAAGGAGGTCGCGGAGTGGGAACGCCCGGTGACCGGCGACCCGGTGCTGCTGTTCCGCTTCTCGGCGCTGACCTTCAACGGCCATCGCATCCACTACGACCGCAAGTACTGCGAGGAGGTGGAGGGCTACCCCGGCCTGATCGTGCATGGGCCGCTGATGGCGACGCTGCTGGTCGACCTGTATCTCCGCCACAATCCGGGGGCGCGGGTGACCGGCTTCCGCTTCCGCGCCCGCCGGCCGGTGTTCGACGTGCACCCGTTCTCGGTCTGCGGCCGGCCGACCGACGGCGGGGCGGAACTGTGGGTGCGCGACCACCAGGGCTTCGTCGCCATGACTGCGACGCTGGACGCCGAATGACCGCGCCGCGCCATTCCAACCACAAGGCGATGCTGGCGGAGGTTCTGGACCCTCGCGGCAAGGCGGTGGCCGACGTCGGCTGCGGCGACGGCGCCATGGTCCGGCACCTGACCCGCGAGGGGGCGACCGCAGTCGGCCTGGAACCGAGCCCGGAACAGCTGGCGCGCGCCCGCGCCGCCGAACCGGCGGGCGGCGAAACCTACCGCGAAGGCCGCGGCGAGGCATTGCCGTTCGAGGACGGCTCGCTGGATGCGGTGCTGTATTTCAACAGCTTCCACCACCTGCCGCTCGACGCCATGCCTCCGGCCCTGGCCGAGGCGGCACGGGTGCTGCGCCCCGCAGGGCTGGTCATCGCGGTGGAACCGTTGGCGGAAGGTGCCTACTTCGCGGTGCTCAAGCCGGTCGAGGACGAGACGGCGGTGCGCGCGGCGGCCTACGAGGCGTTGCGGGAACCGCCGGCCGGGCTCGTCCCCGAGTTGGAGACGGTGTATCTCAACACCGTGAAGTTCCGCGACTTCGCCCAGTTCATCGACAGCGTGGTCGCCGCCGACCGGTCGCGCCGCGAACGGCTGCCGGCGGTCGAGGCGGAGATGCGCCGATTGTTTGAGGCCGGGGCGCGCATCGAGGACGGCAAGACGGCGTTCGACCAGCCGATGCGGATGATGGTGTTGCGGAAGCCGGCTTAACTACAAGCTGCCCACGCGGGCCCGACAGGAGGAATCCCCCCATGCCCCGCCGTTCCTGGCTGTTCACCCCGGCGACCATGCCCGAGCGCTTCGAGCGCGCGGCCGCGACCGGCGCCGACGTGCTGATCCTCGATCTGGAGGACGCCGTCGCTCCCGACCGCAAGGACGAGGCGCGCAGGATCGCCCTCGACTTCCTGGCGCAGCCGAACGCCTGGACGCACACCGCCCGCGCGCTGCGCGTCAATTCCCCGACCACATCCTACGGCCTGGAGGATTTGCTGGCGCTGATCCACTCGGGCACCAAGCCGGACGCCGTCATCATCCCCAAGACCGACTCGCCCGAGATCGTCCGCCTGATCGACGGCCACCTCGGCGGCGTTCCCCTGGTGCCGCTCATCGAGTCCGCCCGCGGCGTCGAGAACGCCGCCGCCATCGCAGCCTCCTCCCCACACGTCGAGGCGCTGTTCTTCGGTGCGGCCGACCTCGCCGCCGACCTCGGCGCCACGGTGGGGTGGGAGCCGCTGCTGGCCGCCCGCTCGCGCGTGGTGACCGCCGCCGCCATGGCGCGCGTCGGCGTCATCGATTCGCCGTTCTTCGACCTGCGCGACGCCGAGGGCCTGGCCGACGAGGCGAAGCGCGCGGTGGCCCTCGGATTCACCGCCAAGGCGGCGATCCACCCGAACCAGGTGGCGCCGATCAACGCCGCCCTCACCCCCACGCCGGAGGCGGTTGCCGAGGCGCGCCTGATCCTGGCGGAGAACGCCAAGGGCGTCGGCGTGGTGAACGGCAGGATGATCGACGAGGCGATGGCCCGCAAGGCGCGCCGGATCCTCGCGGCGGCCGGCGAATCCTAAGCTCAGCTTTTGCCATTTTGACCGTTCAGGCGTGGATCCAGAACTCCGGTGAGCTGGTCCCGGGAAACGGGATCCAGCTCAATGTTCAGCGGGTCGCCGCCCCGCGCGATACGATCGGTGTCGTGTAATTCACGGCGTCCGCCCGGCGGACCCTCGGCGTCGTCAGCTCAGGCTTGGCGCGAGGTCTGACGGAACCGTCGGTCTGGGCAGGTCCAGAACGATGCGGGTGCCATCCGGACCGGAGACGATGGCAAGCCGGGCACCGATGGCCAGGGCCCGTCGCCGCATGTTGGCAAGGCCGTAGCCGCCGGGGCGGTCGGACGCGCCGCCGCATCCCTCGTCCGCGACCACCACGCGCACCCCGTCGTCGGTCGGCCGGATCTCGATCCTCACCCGATCGGCCCCCGAATGCCTGGCGGCGTTCATCGTCGCCTCCTGAAGCAGACGGAACAGCTCCAGTGCGGTCGAGGACGACCATCCGGCCCCCTCCGGCAGGGCGTGCATCTGCCAGTCCAGGGCGATGCCGAGCGCGCGAAGCTGGGGTTGGATATGGTCCCGGAAGTTCGCCAGCATCATGCCGGGATCGTCGCCGACCTCGGCCATCGAGGCGATGACCAGACGCAGATCGACCAACGCCTTGCGCGCCGCGGTGCCGAAGTCGCTGACCCCGGCGTCCGCGCGTCGGCTGAGCGCCACCATCGACACCAGTTGGCCGGCGAGACCGTCGTGGAGGTCGCGGGTCAGGCGCGAGCGTTCGGCTTCGAGCGCGATGGCCCTTTCCTGGGCCTGCTCGCGGGCCAGGCTGGTGCGCAGCGCCGCCTCCGCCTCGGCGATCTCCCGGCGCAGCTTGGCGTTGAACTGGTCCACCGCGTTCAGCGCCGCCGCGAAGCGCCACATCAGGATGGTGCTAATGACGCTCAGAAGCATGAACACGGGGATGGAAAACGGGTTGATGGACAGCCGCTTGCCCTCGGCGCCGTAGAGGATCGGCACTTCGTGGAAGATCATCAGCAAGGTCAGCAGCGTGGCGCCCAGGATGATATGGGCGCCGTCGTTGCCTTGCCGAAAAGCCGCATAGAAGAGCACACCAAGGGCGACGCAGGACAAGGTCATGGCCACCGGCACCGCGACGTACCAGTTCAGGACGTGAAAGGTCTCGGGAGGCAGCAGCAGAAAGGCCGCGTTGATTCCGACCGGCAACGCCGCGAACAGGATGCTGGCCCGCGGCGGCCGGCGGTTCACGAAGCAGAAGGCGAACGGCACCAGCATCGCCGTCACCCAGGAGAAGGTCAGGTTCGACAGCGGCATGACCAGCGGGGAGACCAGCGACTCCGGTACGATGACGACAAGATTGCTCATCGAGTTGAAGAACAGGATGCCGGCATACAGAATATAGGACCGTTCGGAGCGGCGGACCGCCCAGACGATCGACAGCATCACGCTGAAGGCGAACTGCCAAGCGAACAGCAGTTGCGGCAGCATGACCAAAAGAAAGCGATGCTGCTGGTACACCGGCCGCAGCAGGCTGTCGGGTCCGGCATAGATGCCGCTGAGATAGTTCTTCCGGCCGAACAGCATCACCGCGTGGATTTCCACGGTGTTGGCGCCGGCCTGCAACACCGGCGGCGGAATCGCGATGATGTCCGGCCAGATCAGAGTCGCGATCTTGCCCGAATGCGTCCAATCACTGTCGTACAGCAAGGTGCCGTTGACCCGCACCAGAATGCGGCCGGAATAGTTTGGAATCAGCACGGACCATGGTTCGGCGCTGTCCGGAGAATAATCGAACTCCAGCCGGTAGAGCCCCCCGCCGAACCGGCCCGCGCCAGGCACCCTGAAGCTGTGGGGCAGAGATACGGCGGCCTCCGCGACATCGGCCGGCCGGTCAAGGGTCTCCAGCGGCCGGAACAGGGCGCGGTCGATGTCGATGCCGCCCTCGGGCGGCGACAGGGTGAGCAGCGGCGAGCCGATGCCCACCGCGAGGACGGTCAGATAGAACAGGCCGATGACCAGACGGCGGAACAGGCGTGGCCGTCCGCTGCCCCTGGGGGCCTCGATGGAGCCGCCGGCCACGGTTTCACTCTCCAAGCCGGATCAGCTTGCGCTCGATCGCCTCGAAGACCGCTTCCGAGCGCGAATTCACCTCCAGCTTGCGGTAGATGTTCTTGATGTAGGAGGGCACGGTCTGCCGCGACAGGCCCAGCCGGTCGGCGATGTCGTTGTAGGTGAAGCCCTTGGCGATGCCCCACAGGATGTCGGTCTCGCGCGGGGTCAGCAGCGGCGCCGGCTTGCGATCCCCGCTGAACGAGCCGTCCTGCACCCGCCTTACGATGTAGCGGGCGATGGAGGCCGAAATGGGGGAGCGCCCTTCGATCAGGCCATGGACCGCTTCCACCATGTCCACCGGCTCGGAATCCTTGAGGATGTAGCCCGACGCCCCGGCGCGGATGGCCGTCACCACGCTGCCCTCGTCGCCCAGCACCGAGATCACCATGATCTCGGTGGCCGGATACCGGTCCCGGACCTCGCGGATCAGGTCGGCGCCGTGGCCGTCCGGCAATTGCAGGTCGGTGATCAGAACCGTGGGAAGGAAGCGTTCGCAGGCGGCCCGTGCCGCCTGCAGCGTGCCGGCGGAGGCCAGGAGCCGGATGCCGTCGCAAGCGGCCAGGGTCTCCGCCAGATGATCGCGCGTCGGCGGGTCATCCTCCACCAGGACGACCGTGACGTGGCGGGAACCGGAATGCGGTTCGTCGGCCGGGCGCGATGACATGGATTCCCTGCGGTCCTCGAACGGCATGGCGCGGACCGGCTGCCGCCGCCCTCATGCGTGGAATGAAGGTACCCGTCGACGATAATGGGCGTGTTGCGGGCCAACAACCCCTTATCGGGAACCGCCACGCTCCTCCCCCATATTCATGGGGAAGGCCGGATCGGCGACCCTGGGATACCCCGCCGCCCCCATGAACATGGGGTGCCGCACCATCGAGCCCCCCCGTATCGTTCGTTGCCATACAGGCGTTCCGAAGCGACGCGCTGCAATCCCTCCTGGCCGCCCGCATCGACAGGGCGACCCCACTGGGAATGCAGGCGTTGCCGGAGTGCCGCCAAGCGGAACGACAGGGGTGCGTTGTGAGCGCGATGACGGGGCTTGCCAAGACTGCCGGTATCCCGAAGGCGGCGGCGTTCCATGGTGCCGCCCCGGGCCGGACCCTCTGGCAAACTCCCTGGCACCCGGCGCCACGGTCTTCCGGCCGATCCCTCGCCGGGCTGTCGCTGGGGCTGATCACCAGCGTCGCCCTGATGGAGAGCGCCATCGCCCCGGCCACGGCCCAGACGCTGCCGGCCGGGCCCTCGGTCGCCGCCGGGGCAGTGTCCATCGCCACCCCGTCGGGCACCAGCGTCATCATCGACCAGACCTCCCGGAACGCGGTCATCAACTGGAACAGCTTCTCCATCGGGGCGGGGAACAGCGTCTCCATCAACAACGGCAGCGGCGCGACGCTGAACCGCGTCACCGGCAACATCCCCTCGCGCATCGACGGCTCGCTGACCGCCACCGGCTCGGTCTATCTGGTCAACCCCGCCGGGGTGGCGGTGGGGCCGGGCGGGAAGGTGCTCACCGGCGGATCCTTCACCGCCTCCACCCTCGACGTTCCGGACGCGGCGTTCCTGAACGGCGGGGACAAGAGCTTCTCCGGCACCTCCAAGGCGACGGTGACCAACGCCGGGTCTATCGGATCGCTGGGCGGCGACGTGGCGCTGATCGCGCGAGAGGTCACCAACAGCGGCACCCTCACCGCCCCCAACGGCACGGTGGGCCTCGCCGCCGGGTACGAAGTGCTGGTGAAGGACGGCGCGGTCGAGGGCGGCAAGTTCCAGGTCAAGGTCGGCGGGGCCGACACTGCGGCCAGGACCTCCGGGCGGATCGCCGCGGCGACGGCGGAGATCCGCGCCAATGGCGGCAACGTCTACGCGCTGGCCGGCAACACCGGCGGCGTGATCGCCGCCACCGGCACCACCAGCGCGGGTGGACGCATCTTCCTGACCGTCGGCGACGGCGGCACCGTGGAGGCGGGCGGCACCATCGCCGCGACCCGGACCAGGGAAAACGGCGCCGTCGAGGGCGGCGACATCCGGGTCTCCGGCGGCAAGGCCACGGTCACCGGCACGCTGTCGGCCAGGGGATCGGCGGGCAAGGGCACGAGGGGAAAGGGCACCGGAGGCAAAGGCCCGGCCGGCAAGGGCGGCACGGTGGCGGTGACCGGCACGGCGGTGACGCTGACGGGCACGGCCTCGCTGGACGTCTCCGGCAGCCGCGGCGGGGCGATCGCGGTCGGCGGCGACTATCAGGGCGGCAGGGACGCGGCCCGCAAGACGCTGAAGGAGACCGTGGCGAACGCCAGGACGACCACCGTCGCCGCCGGGGCGCGGCTGAACGCCAACGGCACCTCCGGCGACGGCGGCAGCGTGGTGGCGTGGTCGGACGAGCACACGGTGTTTCTCGGCGCGATCACGGCACGGGGGGCCGGTGCGGGCGGCAACGGCGGCAGCGCCGAGGTCTCGGGCAAGGCGGCGCTGTCCTTCCACGGCACCGCGGACCTGACCGCGGCGGCGGGCAGGACCGGGACGCTGCTGCTCGACCCCTACAACCTGACGATCTCCGCGGGATCGGACAGCACCGTCTCGGGCCTGTCCGCCAGCGGCAACGACAGCGTGCTCGGCGTTTCCACCCTGACGAGCGCGCTGGCCTCGGCCAACGTCACGGTGTCCACCGGGGCGGGCGGCAGCCAGGCTGGCAACATCACCGTGGCGGCGCCGGTCTCCTGGTCGGCCGACACGGTGCTGACGCTGGCCGCGGACGGCGACATCGCCGTCAACGCCGCCCTGACCGCCACCGGGACGGCGGCGGGGCTGGTCCTCCAGCACGGTGCCGGCAAGGGGTACAGCATCGGCAGCACCGGTTCGGTCACGCTGGGGGGAGCCAACGCCACGCTGCGGATCGGCGAGGCGGGAGCGCTCACCAGCTACACCCTCATCCACGACATGGCGGCGCTCGACGCCATCGAGACCATCGGGCTGACGGGGCGCTACGCGCTGGCGCGAAGCCTGGATGCGACGGGAACCACCTACACCGCGGCCCCGGTGTCCGGCACCTTCACCGGAACCTTCGCCGGCCTGGGCAACACCGTCTCCAACCTGACGATCAACGCCCCCACCACCGATTACGTCGGCCTGTTCGGAACGCTCGGCAGCGGCAGCATCCTTCGCGACTTCGGCGTCGTCGACGCCACCGTGACCGGCAAGACCAGAGTCGGCGGGGTTGCCGGCGCCACTCTCGGCACCGTGACGAACGCCTACGCCACAGGGGGAAGCGTGACGGGAACCGAGAGGGTCGGCGGCCTTATCGGCTCCGCCGCGGCCATCTCCGTCATCACGCAGTCCCACGCCACGTCAAGCGTGTCGGGAGTGACGGGTGTGGGTGGCCTCGTCGGCTGGAGCCAGGGCACCGTCTCGCAGTCCTACGCCACGGGAAGCATAACGGGAACCTACGAGCGAATCGGCGGTCTCCTCGGCTACCACTCCGGCACCGTCACGCAATCCTACGCCACGGGAACCGTGTCGGGAGCCGTGCATGTCGGGGGCCTCGCCGGCTGGAACCAGGGCACCGTCACGCAGTCCCACGCCACGGGAAGCGTGACCGGAACCGGCGAGAGCGTCGGCGGCCTCGTCGGCTGGAACTACACCGGCATCACCGAGTCCTACGCCACGGGAAGCGTGACGGGAGACACCAAGGTCGGCGGCCTCGTCGGCGACAATTACGGCGACGCCAACGTCTCGCAGTCCTACGCCACGGGAGCCGTGTCGGGAACCGAGCATGTCGGCGGTCTGGTCGGCTGGCACCAGAGCGGGACCGTCACGCAGTCCCACGCCACGGGAAGCGTGACGGGAGGCGACAATGTCGGCGGCCTCGCCGGCTTCAACGCGGCGACCGTCACGGAGTCCTACGCCACGGGAACCGTGTCGGGACGCCGTTACGTCGGTGGCCTTGTCGGCTGGAACCAGGAGACCGTCACGCAATCCTACGCCACGGGGAACGTGACGGGGGACGGCGAGGCCATCGGCGGCCTCGTTGGCGTCACCTCCGTCACCGTCTCGCAGTCCCACGCCACGGGAAACGTCTCGGGAAGCGGCGTCAACCTCGGGGGGCTGGCCGGCAGCAACTACGGCACCATCACGCAGGCCTATGCCACGGGAAACGTGACGGGAAGCAGCGACAGCGTCGGCGGTCTCCTCGGCGTCAACGGCGATGGCACCGTCACGCAATCCTACGCCACGGGTAGCGTGACGGGTAGCGGCGACAACGTCGGCGGCCTCGTCGGCAAATCCCAGAATGGAACCCTCGACACCGTTCATGCGGTCGGCGCAGTCCGCGGCGCCAACCGGGTCGGCGGCCTCATCGGCGACAGTTTGGACGATAGAGTGACCAAAGCCTACTCGACCGGAACGGCAAGCGGGGCAGCGACCGTCGGTGGCCTGATCGGTTCCCTGCGGGGCGGCTCGGGAGCGCTTTCTGAGAGTTATGCCACCGGTGCCGTCACGGCGACGGACAACAAGGCCGGCGGCCTGCTCGGCGGGGTCGAGGACGCCACCGTCACCAACGTCTACGCGACCGGATCGGTCACCGGCGCCATCACCGCCACCGACGGCGAGCACTTCGTCGGCGGCCTGGTCGGCGACAATTTCTACGGCACCATCACCAACGCCTATGCGACGGGGCTGGTGACGCTGAGCAGCGGTTGCGCCGCGAGCGACTGCAAGGTGGGCGGCCTGGCCGGCCGGAATGCCGGCGGCAGCATCAACACCAGCTATTGGGACAAGGGCACCACGGGGCAAACCGGCGGAGCCGGCACCGGGGACGGGGACAGCAGCACGATCGCCGGTATCGAGACCGCCGACGCCTTCAGCGCGGCGACCTATGGCACCTTCGATCTGACCAACGGCTGGTATCTCGTCGAAGGCCAGACCCGGCCCTTCCTGCGCTCGGAACACAGCACCACCATCCGCAACGCGCATCAGCTTCAACTGATGCAGCTGGACCTGTCCGCCGCCTACACGCTGGCCGCCGACATCGATGCCGGCGAGACCGCCGGCAGCAACGCCGCCGGCCTGTGGCGCCTCAGCGGCATCAAGCATGGGTTCGTGCCGGTCGGGAGCAGCTCGGCCGCCTTCACCGGCTCGCTCGACGGGCAGGAGCATGTGGTCCGGGGGCTGACGATCGCGCCCGAGGATTATGCCGGGACGAACCAGGGGCTGTTCGGCGTGATCGGCGCGGCCGGCAGCATCCGCAACATCGGCCTGACCGATGTCGCCATCACCGGCGCCGGCTATGTCGTCGGCGGCCTTGCCGGCGAGAACGGTGGTTCCATCACCAAAGCCTATGTCACGGGGAGCGTTCAGGGGTCTTCGGCCGGCGGCCTCGTCGGCAAGAACACCGGCACCATCGCCCAGTCCTACGTCACGGCGACGGTGTCGCAACCCGCGGTCGGCGGCGACCAGATCGGCGGTCTGGTCAGCGAGAACACCGGCACCATCACCCAATCCTACGCGACCGGAGACGTCGCGGGACGCAGCACCGTCGGCGGCTTCGCCGGCAAGAATGCCGGCACCATCACGCAGTCCTATGCGACGGGAGCGGTAACGGGAGGCATCGGCACGGACTTCGGCGGTTTCGTCGGCGAGAACTCGGGCAGCATTTCCTATTCCTACGCGACCGGCGGCGCCGTCTCCGGCAACATGACCGTCGGCGGCTTTGCCGGGCTGAACAGCGGCGCCATCAGCCAATCCTACGCGGTGAAGGCCGTATCGGGGTCGTCCAACGTCGGCGGGTTTTTCGGCTTCTACACCGGCGGTAGCATCACTTCGTCCTATTTCGACACTACCGCTGCCGAGACGACCGAAAAGGATGGCGCGCACTCCACGGTGACGGGGTTGACCGGCCTGACGACAGCGCAGTTCCAGGACACCGCGGCCTTCATGGCGGGGGCGACCGGCTGGGACTTCGACGGCGTGTGGGCGCCGCCCAGCAGCGGCTATCACCCGGTGCTCTACGGCATGACGCCGGTGACCTGGGTCAAGACGGTGTCGGCGACGTCGGTCTACGGCGACACCACAGGCACGGTCAGCGCGGTGACCGCGCAGGGCAGCCCCGGCGCCTATGTCTTCGGCAAGGCCGACGACAGCCTGTCCCTGACCGGCGGGACGATCTCCGTCGATACCACCGCCGGCGTCTCCGCGACGCCGGCTACCACCAGCCTGACTACGGCGAACGCCACGGCCACCAGCGCCAAAGGGACCGGCTACCGGGTGTTCTATTACGGCAACGTCGAGCAGACCGTAACCCCGGCGGCGCTGACGGTCACGGCCGACGCGGCGCGCAAGACCTACGGCGACACCCCCACCTTGAGCGGCTTCACCGCGGCCGGGCTGAAGAACGGCGACAGCGTGGCCGGGGTGACGCTGGCCAGCACCGGCACGGCGGCCACCGCAGGGGTCGGCGACTATTCCATAGCGGCCTCTTCGGCCCAGGGCAGCGGGCTGTCGAACTACACCATTACCTATACGGGTGGCACGCTGACGGTCGATCCTGCCATGCTGACCGTCACCGCCGACGCGGTGCGCAAGACCTATGGCGATACCGCCACGCTGAGCGGCTTCACCGCGACCGGGCTGAAGAACAGCGACAGCGTGACCGGGGTGACGCTGTCCGGCACCGGCACGGAGGCCACCGCCGGGGTCGGCAGCTACGCCATCACCGCGTCCAACGCTGTCGGCAGCGGGCTGTCGAACTACGCCATCACCTATGCCGAAGGCCGGCTGACCGTGACCCCGGCGGCATTGACGATCACCGCCGACGCAGCACGCAAGACCTACGGCGACACCGCCACGCTGACCGGCTTCACCGCGACCGGGCTGAAGAATGGCGACAGCGTGTCGTCTGTCAGCCTGTCCAGTGCCGGTACCGCGGCCACCGCCGGGGTCGGCAGCTACGGCATCACGGCGTCCAATGCCGCTGGCAGCAGGCTGTCAAACTACACCGTCACCTACGTCGACGGGGCGCTGACGGTGACCTCCCGCCCGATCCTGGTGACGGCGGACACCCTCAGCCGTCCCGCCGGTACCAACAACCCGGCCTTGACCTACAGCGTCGGCGGACAGGGGCTGGTCAACGGCGACACGCTCAGCGGACTCCTGACCACAGCCGCGGGTACCGCCTCGCCGGCCGGATCCTACACCATCGACCGGGGCACGCTGGCGGCTTCGTCCAACTACAGCCTCACCTTCACGCCCGGGGTGCTAACGGTGATTGCCGCCGGGGAAACCGTGAATCCGCAGCCCCCCACCCCGGAAAGCCGCGACCCATCGGGGCCGGCGTGGGTGGAGGAGCTGACGCGGGTTCTCACCAGTGCGGCCCTGCCGCGAAACCTGGTGGTGACGGCGTCGCAGGCGACGCAGCCCTTCCAGGGCTACGATACTCCTGTGTCCTTCCCATCCGCCGGCCCTCAAGCGGCATCCGGCAGTGCGAGCGCCACCGGCGTGTCCGGAGAATCCTCAGGCAACTCTGGTTCCCAGGGGGCCGCGAGCGGTGCCGCGGCTTGCATCGGCGGCGCCGCGGCCAGCAGCGCCTGCACAACGGCCCCCCACCCGGAGAACACGCGTTTCGGCCGGTTCCTCCGCTTCTCCATGCCCTGACGAACGGAACGATTCCGGCCCATGACCGTCGCACGCTCCACCGCCCTCCGCCGGATCTCGGCGTTCGCCCGGCTAGCCGGACCGTCACGATGGCTCGCCGCTCCGGCAGCCCTGCTCGTCCTGCTGCAACCGTCTCCGGACGCGGCGTTGGCACAGGTGCCGGTAGCGGTGGAGCGCAACCTGCCGCCGGCGGTCGCGGGCGAGGGCGGCGGCCTGCGCACTGGCGGCGGCCCGGCAGCCGACGCCGACGACACCCCGCTCGGCGTCGACCTCAAGGGCATCCGGCTCATCGGGCTGACCGATCCGGTGATGCCCGATCCCCCGGCGGGCATCACGTCATCCGGTTTGGAGGGACTGGACCGGCAGCGCATCACCGACGCGCTCGGCCCGCTCCTCGGCCAGTCCTTGTCGCGCAGGCGGTTGGTGGAGGCCCAGGCGGCCCTCGCCAAGGCCTATCGCGAGGCCGGGCGGCCCTTCGTCTCGGTCACCGCCCCGCCCCAGGAGATCACCGCGGGCGTGCTGCAGCTCCGCGTCCTGCCCTTCCGGACCGGGAACGTCCGCGTCAGGGAGGCGGACGGCAGCGCGGCCGGCGCCGGCCTTGGCGCCACCATCCGCGCGCCGACCGGCGGGCTGATCGAGGCCGAGCGCATTTCGGAGGATCTCGACTGGCTCAACCGCTTCCCCTACCGGCAGCTCAACGGGGTGTTCGAACCGGGCTCCGATCCGGGCTCCAGCGACCTGACGCTGGAGGTCACCCGCCGACGGCCGTGGCAGGTCTTCGCCGGATTGTCCAACACCGGCAGCCTGCGCAGCCGAAGGCTCGACCGTGTCTTCATGGGCTTCGCCGCCGGCGTTGAGGCCCTCAACGATCTCACCCTGTCCTACCAGCTGACCGGCAGCCGCGACGCGGTGTCCGATCCCGGCTCCCTGAGACTGTCGGGAAGCAGGCGGCCGTCCTACGCCAGCCACGCCGGGCGGGTCATCGTCCCGACCTTCGCACGGCAGGCGCTCAGCCTGACCCCCAGCTTCGTTGCCACGTCGCAGGACTGCGCCGGCGGGCTTCTCACCATCCGCAACACCACCGTCGAACTGCCGATCCTCTACCGCTCGGCGCTGTCCAACATCGACGGGAGCCTTGCCGGATGGGGCGACCTTTACGGCGGCGTGACGCCGAAATGGCTGTCGCGCAAGGCGCTGAGCCAGGGAACCGGGTTGGCCAGCGGGTCCGCGGGGGTGTTCGACCTGACCGTCGGCTGGGGCGGCTCCTGGCCTCACGCCGGCGGTTCGACCATCATCGATCTCCGTGCCGTGGTCAACCGGGCCGGCGTGGTGCCCGGCAACAGCCGTGCAGCGTGGAACAGCTTTTCCAACGGCCGCGTGGAGAACGCCGATTATGCCTATCTCTATGGGGTGTTCAGCCGGCAGACCCCGCTGACCGGCGTGTCCTGGCTGGGCGGCGTCTCCTGGAACACCGAGTTCACGGGCCAGATGGCGGGCAAAGCGCTGCCGGAAACCGAACAGCTTGCCATCGGCGGGCTGTACGCCACCCGCGGCTACACGCTGAACGACGGCAGCGTCGATGCCGGCTTCGTGCTGCGCAACGAAGTGCGGCTGCCGCCGTTCGCCGCCCTGGGCCGTCTCGACGGTACCGGGATCGGCCCGGTGGAGGATGCCGTTTCTCCCTTTGTGTTTCTCGACGTCGGCTACGGCCATAATTACAACGTCGGTACCCTTCGGAGCATCGGCGAACGGGCCGATACCACGCTGGTGGGGCTGGGGGCCGGCGTCGATTACACGCTGGGGCAGACCCTGCAGGCCGGCATGAACGTCGGCGTGGCCCTCACCGATGGGCCGGAAACCAGCCGCGGCACCCTGACCGCCCAGGCCAGGATACTGGTTTCCTTTTGACGGACCCGTTCCGAACGGTTCTGTTGCAAAGTTCGAGGGCCGGCGCGGTCGACCTCCCCCAGGATGCGCGGCTTGTCGGCGGTGCTGACCATCCGGCGCTGCGGCCGGTCGCTCACCTCCGGATCCGCAGCGGGCGGTTGTCTCACTTCACGTTGGCACAGAGGGCACCGCCGATCCTGATCGGCGCAAAGGCCCGGAGGAGGCCGTGCAGGCATGGCCTCCTCCGGAGGGATGCTCAGGGCTTGGCGACGTGCCAGACGCTGTTGACGCCGTCGCCGGTGGTGTCGCCGGGCTTGGCGTCCTTGGCCCAAGTGTAGAGGGGCTTCCCACTGTAAGCCCATTGCCTGACCCCATCGTCGCGGGTGATCACGGTGTACTTGCCCATGGGCTTGGCGTCGGCCGACGCGACCAGTGGCGGCCAGTTCGTGGCGCATGGGCCATTGCACGCCGACTTGCCACTCGCATCCTTGTCGAACGTATAGAGCGTCATGCCCTTCTGGTCCGTGAGGACCTGGCCGCCCGCGGCCTGGGCGGTCTTGGCGGGCTCCCCAGCCGCCTGCGCCGGAGCGCAGACACTGAGCCACCCGACCGTGACGAGCGTGGCGGCATAGACTGTGCGCATCATGACCTGCCCTCCTCCTCGGGGCGCCGCGGCGCGGCGCCGTGTGATTCTCAGGACGTTTTCCGCGGCGGGGCTATTCCCCGCCCTGCGCTGCTCAATGGCAGTAGGCGGCGCCCACGGCGGACACCACCGCCGAAGCGCCGCCGACCACGTCGTCGATGACGCGGCTGACGCTCGCGTTCAGCACGTCGATGACGGCGACCCGCCCGGTATCGCTCAGCGCCACGTAGAACTTGAGACCGTCCGGCGACGGCGCGCCGGCCTCCGGCACGCCGGGCACCGACAGCGGCGCCAGGCGCCGGCGGTCACGCAGATCGATGGTCTGTACGGTGCGCGCCGCCCGGCTCAGCCCGATTGAGACGCTCTGGAACAGCCCCAGGCCGAGTCCGCTGACGTGATCCGACATCGGGATGCGCGCGCTCTCCTTGAGCGTCCAGGTCGAGATGAGCGAGACCGCCTGCCCGGCGGCCACCGGGATCATCACGAACTGGCTGTCGGCGCTCGGCAGCAGGCGCCCCACCGGCGGCGGCAGTTGCACGCGCATGGCCTTGGCCGGATCCTTCAGCGGGAAGACCGTCAGAACGCCGCGGTCGTCGTGCACGGCGAACGCGTACTCGCCCCCGGGATCGGTGGCGACCTGGACGATCGGGCCGTCGCGGCCGTCCGCCGCGAGGTCGGCCGTGATCCGTCCCGTCGCCGTATCCACGAGGGCGAGCCGCGTACCCCGCGCGACCAGGAGGCGTCCATCCGGGGCAAAGGCCATGGATCGAAGGCCGGCGAGGTTGGGGATCCGCAGCACCGGCCCGCCGGCGGGCCGCATGAGTTCGACGACACCCGCGTCGGGATCGGCGATGGCGAAGAGGGTCCCCGTCCGGTCGACCTGCAGCACGATGGGCGCGATGCCGGTGTCCAGTTCCCGCTTCACGGAGCCGCTCACCGCGTCGATGACGTACAGCCGGCGCGCACCGGCATCGCTGGCCACCAGCTCGGCACCCTTGTTCAACGCCGCGATCTGCTTCGGCATTCCGGGCAACCGGGCCCGCGAGACGACGGCATCGGTGGCGCTGTCGATGACGGCGACGGTGGGATCGAGCATCGACGCCACGAAGATGAACCGCGCCGGATCCGGCGAGGCCGCCAGCGGCGACGATGGAACACCGCTCAGACCCACGATCGCGAAGACGACGAGCAGAATGCCGCGCAGCATTGGTCCCTCCACCGCTCCGGCGGTACCAAGGGTACGACCTTCGCGTTCCCTCGGGAAATGCTCTGAAGGGGTGGTCGGCGCCCTGCCGTGGCCTGCCGCTGGAGCAGGCGTCTGGACCGGTGACGACAGCCGGCCGGCGCTCCCGAAGGAACGCCGGCCGGCCCGTCTCAGAACTTCACGGTCATGCCGGCGATGAAGGAGCGGCCCATCCCAGGCAACGCTCCGACCCGGCCCCGGCTGCCGCCGGCCCGGTAGTCGGCATAATCGACGCCGCCCAGCGGCTGGTAATAGTGCTGATCGAACAGGTTCTCGACGCCGACGTCGAACCGGATGTTGTTCCACGCGTACCCGGTCCGCAGATTGACGAGGGCATAGCTCGGCGTCTCCGGCTCGTTGCGCACCGACTCGACCCGCTCCTTGCGGGCCGTCGCCTGAAGCTCGACGGCGCTGCTCCATCCGCCCAGCCGGTGCTCGAGCGTCAGCAGGGCGTTGACCGGCATCATGTGATACAGCCCGTCGCCGGTGTCGAGGTTGCGCCCGTGCACCCAGCCGACCATGCCCGACAGCCGGAACGCGCCGAGCCGCTCGTCCTCGTAGACGGTGGCCGCCGCCGACACGTTGGCGCCGAAGAGGACCGCGTCGTGGTTGGCGAAGCGCAGCTTGACGAAGCCGTTGCTCAGCGTGCCGATCCGGTCGACGTCGATGAAGTTCTGCACGTAGGTGTAGTAGGGCGTGACCTTGACCTCCCACGCCTTGCGGGCGGGGTCGTGCAGGGCCGCGGTGACGCTGACGGTGTTGGCCACCTCGGGCTTGAGGTCGGGGTTGCCGACGTAGCCGTTGGCATCGCCGAACCAGCCGTTCATGCTGCTCGACATGGCACCGGTGCCCCAGGCGTAGCGCTCGTACAGGTTGGGCGAGCGGGTTTTGCGGGCGTAGCCGGCCTCGATCTCGGTGGTGTCGGAGGCGGTGTAGCGGACCAGCGCCGTCGCGTCGAAATTGACGTCGGTTCGGGCGCGGTCGCGAGCGTTGAACGCCTGGGCATCGGCGGCGTCCGGGTTGGCCATCGCCATCATGCCCATGCCGATGGGATTCTGCCACGAGTACGGCTGCACCGTCCCGGTGTCCATCCACACCACGTCGTTGCGCACGCCGAGCAGGGTCGTCCACGCCGGCGACCAGATGGCCTCCCACTCGACGAAGGTGCCGAGGCGCTTGCGGTCGCCGCCGTTGATGTTCCAGTAGGTCTGCGGCCCCATCATCCTGCTGCCCGGCACCGCGTCCCACCAGTCGTCGAGGCGGGTGTGGCGGAACTCGTTGCCGACGCGCACGGTGTCGCGGGCCGACAGCGGCACCGTCGCCTTGACCGAATAGCCGGCGTCGGTCGTCAGCGTGTCCATCGGCATGCCGCCGTTGGCGGTGCCGCCCTTGTCGGCCAGGAAGTTCATGGTGTGCTCGGTTCGCCGCCAGTTGGCCCGGGCGTCCAGCGTTCCCCAGTCGAAGTTTCCTTCGTAGCGGCCGTTGGCAAAGAGGGTGCGGTTGTGGGTCAGGTCCATGCGCTGGGTGGGGAAGCCCTGGTAGGGCATGTACTGCATGCCGCCCTGCAGCGTCACCAGATGCCCGTCGCGCCGCGCGCCGAAGGTCAGGACGTTGTCCTGCACGTTGTACAGCGTCGAGCGGACGGTCCGGCCATTGCCGTCCTTGTAGTTCTCGGCACGGCTCCACGACCCGTTGTTGCCGAGGCTGAAGGTGTCGTCGGCGACAGACGCCTCGGCAGCCCCGGTCACGCTGCGGCCGTTGGAGCGGTAGAAGGCCGACAGCTTGCCCTCGGCGTGCACCCCCTCGCCCGGCGCGGCGAAGACCGGCGGTGCGCTGTCGACGGTGATGGTGCCGGCGATGCTGTCGCCGCCGGCGCTGACCGGCGTGATGCCGGCCAGCACCTCCACCTTGGACACCCGCGTGGGGGCGATGGTGGACATGGCCGGATTCATCTGGTTCGGACAGGCCGGGGCGATCGAAGCGCCATCAACCAGCACGTTGACGCGGTCGGCGCCCAGCCCGTTGAGCGCCGGCAGGCTCGACACGCCGCCGTTGCCGTAGAGGCTCACCCCGGGCAAGCCGCGCAGCAGGGCCGCGGCGTCACCGGTGGTGAGCCGGCGGGTGGCCAACCCCGCCTCGCCCAGCCCGGCTCCGGACAGCGGGGTGGACATTTCCTCCGGACTGGCGATCACCGAGATGGTCGGAAGGGAATGGACGGTCTGGGCCTGGGCTCCGGCGGACGACAGGCCGGCCAGGGCAGCGCTCGACAGCAGGGCCGCGCGCAGGGCGCCGGCCGCGGGGAAACGCGACGTCATGAAGATCCTCGATCTGAGTTCGGCCGAGCGCACGCGCCGCGCTGCAAACGCGCCGACGGCATGCGGGGCCGGGTATGGGGTCGGATGGCAATGGCGGGCGCACGCGCAAATCCTGCGCGCAGCGCTCCTGCTTCCTTGGACTCAGACCGGTGGGGCGCGCGCCTGGAGGGTGGACAGGAACCAGCCTGCCACCACCACCGCCCCGGGCAATCCCTCGGGGCCGTGCCGGGTGACGGTTTGCCGCAACACCGTCTGCACCGGTGGCGGCAGGTACAGCCCGCCGATCAGCGGGCACAAGGGGCAATGCTCCATGCCGGGATGCTTCATCGGCGCGTCAGTGCCGGCCGGCGCGCCGTCCGCGTCGAGGTGGACCAACCCCTCGGCGGTGCAGATGGTCATCCCGTCCATCGGGTTCATCGCGGCGACCTGCGCCGGCATGGTCAGTGTCCAGGCGAACACCTGGAGCATCAGCGCGATGACGCCGGCCATCAGGCCGATGCGGCGGATCGTCCGGCCAAGCCTCTTCCAGGACAACCGCACGCGCGGGAGGACAGTATCGGCAGACAAGCCGATCCGCCTGAAGAACTCCGTTCGCCGAACAACCGGCGTATGACGTTCCGCCTTCCGCATGCCTGCGGGTATCGCACGAACACCTTAGGCTGTAAAGCAAGGTTCGCTGTCGTACTTTTCACTGTGCGGTTGCGGCCGGATCGCCCGGCAGGATCTTCGGCCTGCACCTGATTCCGTTGCAACGTTCGAGGGCGGGCGCGGACGCAGCAGTCGTGCGCCCAGCGGCTCCCCTTGCGGCTCATGGATTGGACGAAGCCGTGGCTTTTCAGGGCTTTGCGGGATTCCGCCGAGGGTATTGGCACCCGCGGCCCGAGTGCAGCAGTCCCGGCGCAGGCCGTTGGCGCTGGATCGCCATGGTCCGTGCAGCCAGCGACAGTTCGGTGCGCAGGTGGCCCCGCATCGTCCAGCCACCCACTTTCCGGTCACCTCCCTGGACGTGGCGTAGGAGCTGTGGGGAACCGTCCCGCCGGAGCGCGCCCAGAGCTGGCGTAGGCGGGCCGGTTCCCCACATCGGGGCGGCCATCGTGGGTCTTCGGTGGAGTCTGGTCACCGCACCTCAACCCGACCGAAGGGTGACCGTCCCCGGCCTGATCGGGGATGACCGACGAGATGATGGCGCTTCGCGCGCTGCATGACCCTGGAAACCATCGCCCCGCTACCGCCGCGTGATCAGCCCGGCCAGACAAGCCAGAGACCACAAGAGCGCCCCGGATCTTACACCACACCTCGGGCACGACCCTCTTCTTCATATCCCTCTCCTTGCTCGCTGGTATCACTCAAGGTGGAGGAGTTTCAGGGGAGCGCGTCAGACCGCGCAACCCGGTGTCCATTCTCCCGAGGGAAGCTCACTGGACGGCGCGTGCAAAACTCTGGAAACGGCGGGCACGATCGCTATGATCGTCCGGTCATAACCCTTTCGTCAGGCCCGCCAGCCGGGTCCGGGCCGCTTCATGATGCCAGCCGACCTTACCTCCGCAGGAGAAGAACCTGCACTTGCCGAGCAGGCCGACGCCGGCCCGGTCACGCTGGTCGTGGACGACGAGGAAGGGATTCGCAACTTCCTGTCGCGCAGCCTGGAGCGGCGCGGCTGGCGCGTCACGGCGGTGGGCAGCGCGGAAGAAGGGGCATGCCACCTGGAGCGGCATTGCGTCGATCTGATCATCCTCGACATCGCGCTGCCCGGCCGGTCGGGGCTGGAGTGGCTGAGGGACCTGCACGCCGCCGGCTTCGGCGGCGACGTCATCCTGATCACCGCGTTCGCCGACCTTGACACCGCCATCGAGGCGCTGCGCGCCGGTGCCGCCGACCTGATCCTCAAGCCGTTCCGCATCGAGCAGATCGTCACCGCCATCGGCCGCTGCGTCGAGCGGACGCGGCTTCAGCGCGAGAACTTCGTGCTGCGCCGCCAACTCGCCAAGCGGCGCGGCTCAAGCGACGAGATCGTCGGCCGCTCGCCCGCCATCCTGCGCCTGCAGGCCCTCATCGAGCGGGTCGCACCGTCACCCTCCACCGTGCTGATCGAGGGCGAGTCCGGCGTCGGCAAGGAACTGGTGGCGCGCGCGCTGCACACCCGCTCGCAACGCGCCGAGCGGCCGTTCGTGGCGCTCAACTGCGCCGCCGTCTCGGCCGATCTTGTCGAGGCGGAACTGTTCGGCCATCTGCGCGGCGCCTTCACCGGTGCCAAGGAGGCGCGCAAGGGGTTGTTCTACTACGCGCACGGCGGCACCCTCTTCCTCGACGAGATCGGCGAGCTGCCGCTGGCGCTGCAGTCGAAGCTGCTGCGCGTGCTGGAGGAGCGCCGCATCCGCCCGGTCGGCGGCGAGCAGGAGCTTCCCGTGGATGTCCGCGTGGTTGCCGCCACCAACCGCGATCTAAAGGCCGAGGTCGCCGCCGGCCGCTTCCGCCAGGACCTGTTCTACCGCCTTGCCGTCATGACCCTGCGGGTGCCGCCGCTGCGCGAGCGCAGCGACGATGTGGTCGAACTGGCGCGGCGCTTCATGGGCGTGCTGTCGCTGCGCCTCGGCGTGCCGCCGCTGGACATCGACCCGGCGCTGGAGGCGGCGCTGGTCGCGCACCCCTGGCCGGGCAACGTGCGCGAGCTGCGCAACCTCATCGAGCGCGCGCTTCTGTTCGGCGAGTTCCCGCTGGAGGATCTCGGGCTGCCGGTCTGCGGCATCGATGCCACCGACGGCACCGCGGACGGGCGGGCGCTGGCCGAGGTGGAGAAGCGCCACATCCTCGCCGTGCTGGCGGAGTGCGGCGGGAACCGGGCGCGGGCCGCCCTCGCGCTCGGCGTGTCGCGCAAGACGCTTGACCGGAAGTGCGCGGAATGGGGTGTCTGACCGGCCTGCGCGCGGCGCTGGCCGCGCGCCTGGCACCCATCGCCGGTTCGGTGCGCCACAAGCTGCTGGCCCTGGTCCTGGCGCCGCTGCTGCTGGGCGTGCCGGTGCTGCTGCTGATCGTCTGGGTCTGGGGCACGCACGGCTACAACCAACTGCTGATCAACAAGGTGAGCGCCGACCTCGGCACCGCCCGGCAGATTTTCGATCGGGTGCAGACCGGCGTCAGCGGCGGGCTGGACTCGCTCGCCTCCTCGCACCGGCTGGCGCTGGCGCTCGAACGGCCGCGGGGCGGCGGGCTCGCGGCGCTGCTCGACGGCGCCGCCCTCCAGCAGGGGCTCGACTTCCTGCTGCTGCTCGACCCGCAGGGGCGCGTGCTGGCCGGCAGCGGCGGGGCGGCGGGCGGTGACCGCGCCGGCTGGGCCGTCGTGCGCTGGGCGCTGAGCGGCGTTGGCACCCGCGGGCTGGACGTGTTCGGCCCGGAGGAGTTGGCGGCGATCGATCCGGCGTTGCCGGCGCGCGCGCGCCTGCCGCTGGTGTCGACCCGCAACGCTGCCCCGACCGACCGCCGCGTCGAGGAGCGCGCGCTGGTGATCCACGCCGCGGTGCCGGTCGTCGGGCCCGACGGGACGCCGCTCGGCGTGCTGGAAGGCGGCGTGCTGCTCAACGGCAGTCAGGGGATTGTCGACCGCATCAACACGGTCGTCTACCAGGAGGCGTCGCTGCCGCTCGGCAGCCAGGGCACCGCCACGCTGTTTCTCGACGACACCCGCATCGCCACCAACGTCCGCCTGTTCGAGGGGGAGCGCGCGCTCGGCACGCGCGCCTCGGCGGCGGTGCATCGGCAGGTGATCGGCGAGGGGCGGGTGTGGCTGGGCTCCGCCTTCGTGGTCGACGACATCTACGTCTCGGGCTACGAGCCGCTGGTCGACACCGAGGGGCGGCGCATCGGCATGCTGTACGTCGGCTTCCTGGAAGCGCCGCTCCAGCAGGCGCTGTACCGCGCCATGGCGGTGCTGTTCCTGGCGTTCCTCGCGGTGTCGGCGCTGGGCACCCTGGCGGACCTGCGCTTTGCCCGCACCATCTTCCGCCCGCTGGAGCGGATGAACCGGGTGATCGCCACCATCGAGGCCGGCGACGAGACGGCGCGCGCCGGCCCGACCGCGAGCCGCGACGAGTTAGGGCGGCTGTCGCGGGCCTTCGACCATCTGCTGGATTCCCTGGCGGTGCGCCGGCAGGAGCTGGAACGGGCGGCCGGGGACCTCGACCGCAAGGTCGCCGAACGGACGGCCGCGCTGGAGGACGCCAACGCGACGCTCCGTCAGGCCCACCGCACCTTGATGATGAGCGAGAAGCTGGCCGCCATCGGCGAGCTGACCGCCGGCGTGGCGCATGAGATCAACAACCCGGTCGCGGTGATCCAGGGCAACCTCGACCTGCTGCGCGAGGTGCTGGGCGAGGCTGCCGAGCCGGTGCGCGACGAGATCCGCCTGATCGACGAGCAGACCCACCGCATCCAGACGATCATCGCCAAGCTGCTGCAGTTCGCCCGGCCGGGCGATTTCGCCGGACAGGCCGAGCCTATCGACGCCAACAGCGTGGTGGTGGACGGCCTCGTGCTCACCCGCCACACGCTGCGCCGCGGCCACATCCATGTGGAGACCCGCCTGACCGCCACCCGCCCGGTCGAGATCAGCCGCGGCGAGCTGCAGCAGGTGCTGATCAACCTCGTGGTCAACGCCGCCCAGGCGATGCCGAACGGCGGCACCCTGACGCTGGAGACCCGCGACGCGGAGGTGGAGGGCGACGAGGGGATCGTGCTGTGCGTCCGCGACACCGGGCACGGCATCGCGGCGGACGTCCTGCACCGCATCTTCGATCCCTTCTTCACCACCAAGAAGACAGAGGGGACCGGCCTCGGGCTGTCGATCAGCTTCGCCATCGTCCAGCGCCAGGGCGGCCGCATCACCGTCGACAGCGCCCCCGGCAAGGGTGCCGCCTTCCGCGTCTGGCTGCGTCGGACGGCCCGCTTTGCCGATCAGCCGGCCTGAGCAAGGAAGAGGTTGAGACCGATCGGCGCGTAGCCGCCGTCGCCGACCAGCACGTCGAGCGCGAAGGATGCGAGGTCGTCGGCGACCGGGTCGAGATCGGGCGCCTTCTCGGCCAGCAGGAGTTTCAAGTGGCTCTGGCAGGCGTCGCAGGTCTCGGCGCGGGCGGGACCGTCCGCGCCCTCGATGGCGCGCAGGCTGATGCGGTTCCCTTCGCCGCAGGACACGCAGGCGCTGCGCACGTGGTGCCACGCGGTGTGGCACAGGCCGCAGTGCAGATAGCGCAAACCGCTGATGTCCGATCCGGCGTGGATCACCCCAGCGACGGGAGCGCCGCCGCACACCGGGCAGGTCACGGCGGTCGCCGGCGCGGCGATGCCGGACGCGTCCAGCCCGCCGGCGTGCCGGGTCCAGGCGATCTGCAGCGCGGCGGCGACGAACGGCGTGGCGGCGAGATCGTCTGGCCGCAGGGCACCGGCGGTCAGGCGCGCGGCGAGCCCATCCAGAGCGTCGGCGTCGGTCCAGGGCAAGGCGTCCAGGGCCTCTGCCGCGGGGATGGGGAGTGCGCCGCGCAGGCGCTTGCGCAACGCCTCCAGATCGCGCCGCCATTGGGCCTGGGGCGTCGCCGGGGCGGACAGGGGAGCGGCCGCCAGCGCGTGCTGAGTCTCGCTCAGCAGCGTTACGAACTCCAGCCAGGCGGACAGCGGGTGGCCGGGGGCGAGGCGGCGCAGCCGGTCGGCACGGCGCTGGAACAGGACACCCGGGTCGGGCAGGCGCACCGGAGCGGGCGAGCGGCCGGGCTGCAACCCGGCGGCGGCCATGGCGTCGGCGATGTCGGCGGCGGGGGCGGAGGTGGGCTGGGTCATGCGGGAACGTCTCTGGATGACAGGGTGGCTCCACCGGACTGCAAGATCCGTACAAGAAGCCCCTCTCCCCTTGCGCACGGGGCATCCACGCATGTGGCGGCGCAGTGCTTGCTGATATTGACGTGCTTTTTTCCGTCATCCCCGCGAAGGCGGGGATCCATACGTTCCGCAACCACTCGCTTTGGGGATTATGGATCCCCGCCTTCGCGGGGATGACGGAAAGATGTGAGTGCTTTCAGCCGCTTATCGCACCACGCCCCAACCCCTCCCCCGTCAAAGGAGAGGGGCTTTCGCTGCTCCGCACGACGGACATTCTGTCCCGCCGCCTTGGACAGAATGTCCACATCTCATCTGCGGCTATAACGAAAAACCGCAAGAACAGGGCTTTTCCCGGCTGGCATGAAACCTGCCATGGGGCGGCGCCACGCCCGACCGCGCGCCGGGCCCAGCCAGAGCGCGCTTCTCCGGGAGGAACCATGCAACTCAGTCGGCGGCAGTTCATGAAGGTCGGTGCTGGAGGGCTCGCCGCCTCCAGCGTGGCGGCGCTGGGCTTCCTGCCCTCCACCGCGCTGGCGGAGGTGCGGCAGTTCAAGCTCGCCCACGCCAAGGAGGTCCGCAACACCTGCCCGTACTGCTCGGTCGGCTGCGGTCTGCTGATGTACAGCCTTGGCGATGGCGCCAAGAACGCCAAGGCGGAGATCATCCACATCGAGGGCGATCCCGACCATCCGGTCAGCCGCGGCTCGCTGTGCCCGAAGGGGGCCGGCCTGCTGGACTTCGTGCACAGCCCGAACCGCCTCAAGCACCCCGAGGTGCGCGAGGCCGGCAGCTCCGAGTGGAAACGCATCTCCTGGCACGAAGCCATCGCGCGCATCGCCCGCCACATCAAGGACGACCGCGACGCCAACGTCGTCGTGAAGAACGACCAGAGCGTGACGGTGAACCGCTGGGTGTCCACGGCGATGCTGACCGCCTCGGCCTCGTCGAACGAGACCGGCATCCTGACGCAGAAGTTCATGCGCTCGCTGGGCATCGTCGGCACCGACGCGCAGGCCCGCGTCTGCCACGGTCCGACGGTGTCGGCGCTGGCCGCGACCTTCGGGCGCGGTGCCATGACCAACACCTGGGTGGACATCTCCAACGCCGACTTCGTGCTGGTGATGGGCGGCAACCCGGCCGAGGCGCACCCCGTCGGCTTCAAGTGGGCGGTCGAGGCGAAGAAGCGCGGTGCCCGGCTGGTGGTGGTCGACCCGCGCTTCAACCGCTCGGCCGCGGTCGCCGACGAGTACGTGCCGATCCGCGCCGGCTCCGACATCGTGTTCCTCGGCGGAATCATCAACTGGCTGATCGCCAACGACAAGATCCAGTGGGAGTACGTGAAGGCGTACACCAACGCCAGCTACATCGTGGACGAGGGTTTCGGCTTCGAGGACGGGCTGTTCTCCGGCTTCGACCAGGCCAAGGGCCAGTACGACCGTAAGAGCTGGAACTACGAGTTCGACGAGGCCGGCAACGCGAAGACCGACCCGACGCTCCAGCATCCGCGCTGTGTGTGGAACCTGATGAAGGCCCACTACGCGCGCTACACGCCGGACGTCGTCGCCGACCTGACCGGCAGCCCGAAGGACGGGTTCCTGACGGTCTGCCGCCACCTCGGCGAGACCTCGGCGCGCGACAAGGTCGGCACCATCCTCTACGCGCTGGGCTGGACGCAGCACACGGTGGGCGCCCAGAACATCCGCACCATGGCGATGATCCAGCTTCTGCTGGGCAACATCGGCATGCCGGGCGGCGGCGTCAACGCGCTGCGCGGGCATTCCAACATCCAGGGACTGTCCGACCTGGGCCTGCTGTCCACCAACCTGCCCGGCTATTTGACGCTGCCCAACGAGAAGGCGCACCCGACCTTCGCCGACTACGTCGTGAAGACGACGCCGAAGGCGCAGCAGCCCGGCCAGCTCAATTTCTGGGGCAACACGCCGAAGTTCTTTGTCAGCCTGCTGAAGTGGTTCTGGGGCGACGCCGCGACGAAGGAGAATGACTGGGGCTACGACTGGCTGCCCAAGTGGGACAAGATGTACGACGTGCTGCAGGTCATGGACCTGATGCACCACGGCAAGGTCAACGGGCTGATCGTCCAGGGCTTCAACCCGCTGACCTCGTTCCCCGACGCGCGCAAGACCGCCGCGTCCTTCTCAAAGCTCAAGTACATGGTGGTGATCGACCCGATCGCGACCGAGACGGCGTCGTTCTGGCGCAATCACGGCGAGATCAACGACGTCGACACCGCGACCATCAAGACCGAGGTGTTCCGTCTGCCCTCCACCTGCTTCGCCGAGGAGGACGGCGCCATCGTCAACTCGGCGCGCTGGCTGCAGTGGCACTACAAGGGCGCACAGGCGCCGGGCGAGGCCAAGACCGACCAGGAGATCATCGCCGAACTGTTCCTGGCGGTCCGCGACCTCTACCGCAAGGAGGGCGGCAAGGCGCCCGAGCCGATCCTCAACCTCTCCTGGCCCTACAGGAAGCCGGAGGAGCCCACCCCCGAGGAGCTCGCCAAGGAACTGAACGGCCGGGCGCTGGCCGACATCCCCGACCCCAAGGACCCGAGCAGGTTCCTGATCCGCAAGGGCGAGCAGATTCCGGGCTTCGCGCTGCTGCAGGACGACGGCTCGACCATGTCGGCGTGCTGGATCTTCGCCGGCTGCTGGACGCAGGCCGGCAACCAGATGGCGCGGCGCGACAACACCGACGCGGGCCTCGGCAACACGCCGGGCTGGGCCTGGGCGTGGCCGGCCAACCGCCGCATCATCTACAACCGCGCCTCCTGCGACCCGTCGGGCAAGCCGTGGGACCCGAAGCGCGCGCTGATCGCCTGGAACGGCGAGCGCTGGGGCGGCGCCGACGTGCCGGACTTCAAGATCGACGCAGCACCCAGCACCGGCATGAACCCCTTCATCATGAACCCAGAGGGCGTGGGGCGGCTGTTCGCCACCGACAAGCTGGTGGACGGCCCGTTCCCCGAGCACTACGAGCCGATGGAAAGCCCGCTCGGCACCAACCCGCTGCACCCCAAGGTGGTCACCAGCCCGGCGGTGCGCATCTTCAAGGCCGACAAGGAGCGGCTGGGGACGCACGAGCAGTTCCCCTACGTCGGCACCACCTACCGCCTGACCGAGCACTTCCAGTTCTGGACCAAGAGCGTGGCGCTCAACGCCATCGCCCAGCCGGAGCAGTTCGTGGAGATCGGCGAGGTGCTGGCCGCCGAGAAGGGCATCCGCACCGGCGACACCGTGAAGGTCAGCTCCAAGCGCGGCTTCATCAAGGCCAAGGCGGTGGTCACCAAGCGCGTCAAGGCGCTGAAGGTCAGCGGCAAGACCGTCCACCAGATCGGCATCCCGCTGCACTGGGGCTGGGAGACGGTGGCGCGCAAGGGCTACCTGTCCAACACCCTGCCGCCGTCCGTCGGCGACTGCAACACCCAGACACCGGAATACAAGGCGTTCCTCGTGAACGTCGAGAAGATCGTCGGAGCCTGACCTCATGACTCTGCAATCCCTGGACATCAAGCGGCGCTCGGCGAGCCCGACCGCGGCGCCCGAGGCGCGCAACCCGAAGGAAATCGCCCAGCTCATCGACGTGTCCGTGTGCATCGGCTGCAAGGCCTGCCAGGTCGCCTGTTCGGAGTGGAACGAGTTGCGCGCCGACGTCGGCACCTGCGTCGGCGTCTACGACAACCCCACCGACCTGTCGTCGCAGGCGTGGACCGTCATGCGCTTCGCCGAGGTGGAGGAGAACGGCAAGCTGGAGTGGCTGATCCGCAAGGACGGCTGCATGCACTGTACGGAGCCGGGCTGCCTGAAGGCCTGTCCGTCGCCGGGCGCCATCGTGCAGTACAAGAACGGCATCGTCGATTTCCATCAGGAGAACTGCATCGGCTGCGGCTACTGCGTCTCCGGCTGCCCGTTCAACGTGCCGCGCCTCAGCCCGAAGGACGGCAAGGCGTACAAGTGCAACATGTGCTCCGACCGCGTGGCGGTCGGGCTGGAGCCGGCCTGCGTCAAGACCTGCCCGACCGGCGCCATCCAGTTCGGCTCGAAGGAGGACATGCAGGAGGTGGCCGCCGCCCGCGTCGCCGACCTGAAGAGCCGCGGCTACCAGAACGCCGGCCTGTACGACCCGCCCGGCGTTGGGGGCACGCACACCATGTACGTGCTGCACCACGCCGACACGCCCGAGCAGTATTCCGGCCTGCCCGCCGACCCGGCGATCAGCCCCACCGTCGAGCTGTGGAAGGGGCCGTTGAAGCCGCTGGCCACCGTCGGGCTCGCCGCCGCCGGTCTGTTCGGCTTCTTCCACTACACCGCGGTCGGCCCCAATCGGGCGGACGAAGACGACACCCATGAGCCCCATGAGGAGAACCGGTCATGACGGAAAAGCTGATCCAGCGCTACAGCGCCGCCGAACGGATCAACCATTGGGTCGTCGCGGTGTGCTTCGTGCTGCTGGCGATTTCCGGGCTGGCGTTCTTCTACCCGGCCTTCTTCTGGCTGACCGGTGTGTTCGGCACGCCGGAGCTGGCGCGCATCGTCCACCCCTTTGTCGGTTTGGTGATGTTCGTTGCCTTCGCCCGCCAGTTCTTCCGCTACTGGCACCACAACCTGCTGAACCGCGAGGACATCAAGTGGATGGTCGCGGTGAAGGAGGTGCTGAAGGGCAACGAGGTGGGCGACATCGGCCGCTACAATGGCGGCCAGAAGGCGATGTTCTGGGTGATGGTGCTGTGCCTGCTGCTGCTGCTGGGGTCCGGCATCGTCGCGTGGCGGCCCTACTTCGCCGCGTCGTTCCCGAGCCCGCTGATCCGCATCGCGCTGCTGGTCCACGCGGCGAGCGCGCTCGTGCTGATCTCCTCCATCGTCGTGCACGTCTACGCGGCGCTGTGGGTGCAGGGGACGATCCGCGCCATGGTCGAGGGCGTGGTCACCCACGGCTGGGCGAAGAAGCACCACCCGCGCTGGTTCCGCGAGACAACCCGCGGCAAGGCCTGAACCGGAGGAGGATGCCATGCCGCTCGACATGATTCCCGAAGCCGCCTTCCCGGCCGTCCACCGCGCCACCGTCCTGCGCGTGGAGCACGGCCGCGCCGAATCCGGTGACGACCATCTGGTCGAGGAGGTGCCGGTGGCGCTGGTGTACAACCGCATCTCGCACGCGGTGATGCTGGCCTCGCCGGAGAACCTGGAGGACCTGGGGCTCGGCTTCAGCCTGTCGGAGGGCATCCTGGCCGACCGCGACGAGCTGTTCGGCGTCGCCGTCCGCGAGGGCTGCGACGGGCTGGAGGTCCACATGGACATCCCCTTCGAACGGTTCATCGCGTTGAGGGACCGCCGGCGCAGCATGACCGCCCGCACCGGCTGCGGCCTGTGCGGGGTGGAGAAGCTGGAGTCGGTGGCGCGGGTCAAGGGCACGGTGGCGCGCGGCGCCCCCGTGTCCGCCGCGGCGGTGGCCCGGGCGCTCGACGCGTTTACCGACCGCCAGCGCCTGCACCGCCTGACCGGGGCGGTGCACGGTGTCGCCTGGGTCGCCCGGACCGGAGAAATTCGGTCGGTCCGCGAGGACGTCGGCCGGCACAACGCGCTCGACAAGTTGATCGGCTGGCTCGCCGCCACAGGGGCCGATGCGACCGACGGCTTCGTTCTGACCTCCAGCCGCGCCAGCTTCGAGATGGTGCAGAAGGCAGCGGCGGTGGGCATCGGCTGCTTGGTCGCGATCTCCGCGCCCACCGCGCTGGCGGTGCGGCTGGCCGAGGGCTGCGGCCTGACGTTGGCCGGCTTCGCCCGTGGCCAGCGCCTCGTGGTCTACAGCCACGCTGGATTCCTTGTGGTTTGAGACTTGTTGCGATGCGAGTCGAGGAGGCCGGGACGTTGGCGTGAAGCCAGGAGCCGCTGCCCAGCGAGTCCAGCCCGTCATCGCCCGTCAGCAAGAAGAACGGAAACAAACGGCTGGGCGCCCAGCGCGCGATCACGGTATGGCGATAAGGTAAACGAAAACCCACTTCCGGCCTCCGGACCGCGCATCCAGAAAGGCGGTGCATTCTTGCCAGCGCCGACGTCCATTCGCTACACAGGTCCGCATTGGATGACGGGCCGTTTCGCGGCGGGATTGCACGATGGACTTCTTCGAGGCATGCGACCGGCTGACGGAGCAGGCGCCCGCCTGCGGCGATCCGGCCGCTTCCTGGACCGATCATCTGGCCGGACTGGCCCTGCCGGCGCTGCCGCGGCCGGTGGCCGACCATTACACCGCGCACTTCGCCGCTCTCTACCAACGGCTCGGCACCGGCAACCTGCCGCGCGACACCCTGTGCAACATCGCCGCACAGTGCCTGCATTACGTGGCGTCCCCCTGGGAGGGGGTCGGCGAAGGCGCCTTCCTGCAGGTGGGCGGGCTCGGCGGCTCGGCGTTCCTGGCCGGCGCCATCGGCAACTGGCGGGTGCCGGCCGTCTTCAGCCTCGGCTGGCCGATGGCCGACCTCGCGCAGGCCCAGGCGCAGTTCGAGCGGCTGAACCGGGAGATCGGGGTTCTCGAAGGACAGGGCGCGATCGGACAGGCCGTCGCCCTTCCGGTGACGGCCGGTGACGCGCTCGACTTCTGCGCCGGCTGCAACCGGCCGCGTCTGGCGCTGCTGCACGTCGCCGACGCGCCCGACGCCGAACGGGCTCTGGCGGTGCTGGATGAATTGGCGGGCGCGATGCTGCCGGAAGGGCTGGTGCTGGTATCCGGCGCGCGGCCGGTGGTCGATGCCGTGCAGCGGGCGGTGGCCGGCCGCACCGTGCCCGGCGGGCTCCGCCGTCTGGACACCGTGACCGTCGCCGCCGACGGGACGCGCCGGGAAGACGCGCTGCTGGCCTTCGCCACGGCTCCGCTGCCACCGCCGCACCGGTTGCTGGGCAGCGTGTACGAAGCGCGGTACGCCGATCTCGTTCGCCGCAGCCCGGCGTTGCGCAGCGTCGCCGACTGGCCGGTCCTGTCCACCCCGACCGACGTGGAGGAAGGCGTGTGGTCGGCGGCGGATGGCTCGACCTTTCCCGAAGCACACTGCTTTGCCAGCTGGGAGCTGGAGCCGCCCGGCTATCCCACCCGGCAGAACTACGCCGACTTCCCGACCGGCGCTGCGCTGGAGCGGGCGCGCGGGCGGTGGCGCCATGCCTTCGGGCGCGTGGTGTCGATGCCCGGCGGGTGCGTGATTGGCCGGATGCCCATGTCCGCCGACGGCACCGTGCCGCTGGAATGCGTCAACCCCTACCACCTGGAGTCCGCCGGCGTCGGCTTCCTGTCCACCGGTGTTCCCACCGATCTGCCGACCACCACGCTTCCCGGCGACTGGATCTGGCTGCCGTGCGCCAGTCCGGCGCTGTCGCATTGGCTGATCGAGGACTTTCTGCCGGCGTTGACCCTGCTCGAGTGCGGTGCCGCCCCCAACCTGCTGCTGCAAGGCCCGCCCACTGAGTATCAGCGGCTCTATCTGACCATGGCCGGCTTCCCGCCGGAGCGCTGGATCGTCACGGAACCGAACCGCATCTATCGCTGCGGGCGCATTCTCGCGCCGGCGCGGGAGGCGGCGGATCGCATGGTCCGCTCCATGGTGCGCGTCCACCATCCGAGCGCCATGAAGGGCGTCGAGCGGATGCTCGGACGCGCCCCCGGCGCGGTGCGGCCGGGCACGGCGAAGCTGTACGTTTCCCGCCTCGATTCCCGCCGGTACCGCGCGTGCCTCAACGAGGAGGCGGTGGTCACCCACGTGCAGCGGCGCGGCTACAGGGTGGTCAACGCCGCCGTCCTCTCGCCGTCGGGCGCATTGCAGGCCTACGGTGAGGCCGGCGTGATCGCCGGAACCCTTGGGGCTGGCGTGTTGAACATGGTCTTCGCGCCGCCGGGGTGCCAGGTCGTCTCCTTCATGGCCCCGGAGTACCTGGAGGAGCACGTCGAGCAACTCGCCCATCTGGTCGGCCAGGACTATGGCTATCTCGGCTGTCCGGTGTTCCAGGCCGACGATCCCAGCGAGGGCGGAGCGCGCAACAGCAACTTCCTCGCGGATATCGACCGGCTGGACGCCCTGCTCGACCTAGCCGAAGCCCGCGCCGCGGCACGCTGTTGGCGTGACTGAGGTTGATCCGGATCGGTGGCCACCTCGAAGCTTGAGCAGGAGGTGTTGATCGATGCCGAGAACACACCCCCATACCCGCCGGACTTCCGCCGGCACATGGTCGCGTTGGTCCGTTGGTCCGTGCCGGACGCGATCCGGAGGATCCGGCTCGCGAGTTCGAACCGTCCGGCCACCTGGAAAAGGCAGCGGCTTGGTTCGCGCGGGAGACCGGCATGATTCCCTCCGGGTCTTCCAATTCATGAGCGCGAAGCAAGCGGCCTTCCCGATCCGCACCATGGCCCGGGTGTTCGGCGTCTCGCCGGCCGGCTACGACGCCTGGCGCCGCCGTCGGCCGCAAGCGGGGGCTCGGCTGATGCCGGATCAACTCCAGGAGCCGCAGCCCTCGTCGCTGCCCCCGGCATCAGCCCTCTCCTTTCAACAGCCCGGCTACAGCACGAAGTTTGATGCTGTCAGGTACTGGCTGCCGTACAGCGACAGGCCCATGTCCTGGAACCCGTCGCCGTCGAGATCGGCGAGGACCCAGGTGACGCTCGACGCGACGCTGAGCCGCAGTTGCCCCGCCACACCGGCGAACTCGGCCTCCCCGATGAAGGTGAAGGGCTGGTTGCCGGGCGCCGAAGAGACGTCGATCGCCGATATGTCGATGCGGTCGCCCTGGGCGGCGTTGAAGTCCGTGATGGTGTCCCAGTCGCCGCTGTCCACGGTCAGCCAGCACTTGAACAGGTCAGCCCCGGTGCCGCCGGCCAGCGTGTCCTCGCCGGCGCCGCCGTCCAGCACATCGCCGCCGGCCCCGCCCTCCATCCAGTCGTGGCCGGTGCCGCCGTACAGGTAGTCGTTGCCGTTGCCGCCGAGCAGCCCGTCGTTGCCGCCGTAGCCGTACAGCGACGTGGCGCTGTTGCCGGCCTGCAGCAGGTCGTCCGCGTTGTAGCCGTACAGGGCGCCGGTGCCGACGGTGGTCAGTGCGAGATCCTGCCGGGTGAGGTTGATCGTGGTGCCGTCGGTGAAAGTGACGGTCGGGACGTAGTTGGTGCCGTCGCCGGTGCCGCTCGGGGCGAAGCGACCGAGGAGGATCAACTCGTCCGTGCGGTCGCGGAAGCGCAGATGGAGGTTGGCGCCGAAGCGGGCGAAGTACAGGTCGCCCTGGGTGAAGCCTCCCGCCAGCAGCACCGTGTCCTCGCCGTCGCCGACGACCGTGTCCACCCCGTCACCGGGGTTGAACACGTAGACGTCGCGGCCGGCGCCGCCGGTCAGCGAATCATTGCCGATCCCGCCGCTCAGCGTGTCGTTGCCGATGCCGCCGGTCAGCGTGTCGTTGCCGCCGCCGCCGGTCAGCGAGTCGTGGTCGTCGCCGCCGTCGAACAGGTCGGCGCCGGCGCCGCCGATCAGCGTGTCGTTGCCGGCCTCGCCGTACCCCCGGTCCGCCCAGGTGTCGGCGCCGTCGGCGCTGCCGTCGATCAGGTCGTTGCCGGTGCCGCCGTACATCGTGTCGGCGCCGGCGCCGCCGATCAGCGTGTCGTTGTTGTCGTAGCCGTAGAGCACGTCGTGGCCGGCCTTGCCGTACAGAACCTCGGTGTAGGCGGCGCCGTACACCGTCTCCGAGGCCGCCGTGCCGGTAATCTCCACCGTCACCGACAGGGCGGCCAGATCCACCGTGGAGCCGTCGGCGAACGCCGCGGTCTGCACGTAGGGATAGCCGTAGTTGCTGAAGCGGTTGACGATGGTGACGTCGTCGGTGCTGCCTTGGAAGCGCAGATGCAGATGGTCGCCGTCGCGCACGAAGTACAGCTTCGCC
>NZ_JBOZRT010000110.1:0-158984 GCF_050789165.1 Azospirillum sp. | reverse complement strand
CGCCCGACTCGGCCAGAACCTTCGTGATCGCCGCCGTCAGCGACGTCTTGCCGTGGTCGACGTGACCGATCGTGCCGATGTTGCAGTGCGGCTTGTTACGTTCGAATTTCGCCTTCGCCATTGCCGTATCTTTCGTTCCAGCCGTTCCCGAGACACAGGTATGGGGCCAGCCTGGAGCACAATCGTCCCGGAGGTCGCGCGAGTTGGAGCGGGTGAAGGGAATCGAACCCTCGTCGTAAGCTTGGAAGGCTTCTGCTCTACCATTGAGCTACACCCGCCTGACCCAAGCTCCGCTTCTCGCGACCGTCCGGAAGCACCGCTCCCGGCCTAGCCCTGGAATATATGGTGGAAGGGGTAGGATTCGAACCTACGTACGCTGACGCGGGCAGATTTACAGTCTGCTGCCTTTAACCACTCGGCCACCCTTCCGTAGCCCCGCGCCGGAGTTAACCCCGCCGCGGAGATCGGCACTATGAGAATTTTTCAGGCCTTGTCAACCGCCGTGATCGGGGAATTTCCAGGAAATCGCAAACGGCCCCGCCAGCGCCTCGCCGCACCCCGGCAAAACCGTGTGTTCGCAAGGCCAGCCGCCGTTCCGGCCATGCCCCCCCGTGCCGGCGCCCCGGACCGCCCTGCCCCCTCGGACGGCGAATCACGGCTGCCGCGGCGGCCCCGGGGACGCCACTTCGGGCGAATCACCGCGTGTGCGGCGTAGGCGCGCGGACGGCTTGTTCTTGGCGAGGACCGACGCTAGGTTAGGGCCGCCCACGTTCGCGCGGGTACGCCGGCTTAGCTCAGTTGGTAGAGCAGCAGTTTTGTAAACTGACGGTCACGGGTTCGAATCCTGTAGCCGGCACCATCCGCACCGTAAGGCCCTCC
The DNA here is from genome assembly GCF_050789165.1 of Azospirillum sp. Taxonomy (NCBI): domain Bacteria; kingdom Pseudomonadati; phylum Pseudomonadota; class Alphaproteobacteria; order Rhodospirillales; family Azospirillaceae; genus Azospirillum; species Azospirillum sp. The sequence goes on along the minus strand of NZ_JBOZRT010000110.1, from coordinate 158,105 downwards.
CATGACCGAGCGCGAGTTCACCCTGCTGTTCCTGGGCGTGGCCATCCTCGGCGTGGCCATCGCGCTGCACCGCCAGGGCGCGCTGCGCACCCCCGGGCTGATCACGGTGTTCGGCGCCACCGCCGCGGTGCTGGCGTTCCTGATCTTCACCTACCGCTGAGGGAACCGGCCGCTGAGGGAACCGGCCGCGCGCGGCCCCGGTTGAGTCGGGCGAGACGCCTGGAACCGGAGGTCCGTTCATGGCCGAGTACAAACCGCGCGGCGGCGAATCGCCGGCGCCGCCCACCGCGGACGCGCAACGCCTGCGCCACGACATCGACAGCGGCCGGGCCGGCGACAAGATCCCCGTCGAGGATCCCGCGGCCGCGCCGCTGGGCACCGACGACGAGGCCGCCGGCACCCGCCCCACCGGCGGCGTCCGCCCGCCGCCAGCATCGCATCCGCCGGGGCACCAGAAGGGCAAGGAGATCGGCTCGGCGCGCGGCCTGGGCGTCGCCATCGCGTCGACGCTGGCGGTGGTCGCGGTGGTGCTGGCCGTGGTGATCGTCGCCACCTGACGGGACCGCGTGGGGCGGAACGCGCACGCGGCGGCCCCGCGGGAGGGAGAGGACCCGTCCCGCAAGGCCGCCGCGCCAGGAACGCCCGAGTCGTCCGCCTTAGAAGTAGCGCTCGGGGATGCGGACCACGTCGTCCGGCAGCACCGGCGTGGTGATCGGCGCCTTGTAGACCTCCTTCTTCGGGTCGCTGCCGCGCGAGATGAGGATGTAGTCCTCCTTCGCCCGGTAGGTGTAGCCGCCGGCCATGGCGATCGCCGACAGTGCGGTCATGCCGTTGACGTAGGCGTACTGGCCGGGGTTGCGCACCTCGCCCAGGATGAAGAAGGGCCGGAAGTTCAGTACCTCGACGCTGACCTTGGCGTCCTTGACGTAGCCGGCCTCCAGACGCTTGGCGATCTCCTTCTCGACGTCGCGCGTCGTCTTGTTCTTGGCCGCGACCTCGCCGATCAGCGGCATGGCGACGCGGCCGTTGGCGTCCAGGCGGAACTCGCCGGACAGCTGGTCCTCGCCGAACACGATGACACGCAGCGCGTCACCCGCGCCCAGGCGGTACTCGCTCGCGGTGGGGGCATGGCCCACCGGCTCGGGCGGCGCGTCCTGGCTGGCGCAGCCGGCGACGGCGAGACCGGCACCGACAGCGGCGAACCCGAGCGCGCGGAACAAAGTGCGTCGATTCATCCCAAAACCTTCCCTGGCTCGTGAACCCGGACCGGCGGGCGCGCCCCTGCGGCAAGGCAAGGGGACGTCGGCCCGGTGGTCTCGAATCGCAGCCTAGCAACTCGGATCGAATTGGGAAAAAGTGGAGTCGGAGTAACGCACCCGGAGGAGCCGCATGCCGTGCGAACGGCACAGGCCGCCTATGCCGCACCCCTATGACATCCCACAAAGAAAAACGCCCGCCACAAGGGCGGGCGTTTTCAGCCGGGACTTGGCCTTTACGGCTACATCTGGGCGCCGACGCGCAGGAACACGAGGTTGTCCTTGTAGTCGAGGCCGTTCACGTTCGACTTGCGGGTCTCGTAGGTGTAGCCGCCGGTCAGGTAGAGGTAGCGGTTGACCAGGTAGGTGGCGCCGGCGCCGGCGGTGTAGACGTTGTCGGTGCGCTCGATGCCGGTGAAGTCGTCCTGGCGCCACTGCAGCCGGCCGTTCAGCAGCAGGTTGCGCAGCAGCTCGTGATCGACGCCGAGCGCGCCGATGGTGCGGGTGTAGCTGGAGGCGACTCGGCCGCCCTGGGTCAGGTCGCTTTCGCGCACCGTCCGGCTGGCGCGGCCGGAGACGGTGGTGAGCTGGGTGACCGCCCAGTTCAGCTGAGCGCCGAGCGCGAGGCCGCCGAAGTCCTCCATCCGGGCGTCGGAGTACTTCTTGGACAGGTAGCCGGCGTACACCTCGCCGGTGATCAGGCCGGTGAGGTCCAGCGTGGTGCCGGCCACGATCTCATAGCCGTTGGAGTCGCGGTTGCGGCCGGCGAAGTCGGCGTTCAGACGGTAGTTGGTGCGCGTGTAGCTGCCCTGCACGAAGGGCTGGATGCCGGTGCCAAGGTCGTAGCCGACGCGCAGCGCCGTGCCGTACTCCCAGCGGTCGCGGTCGTCCAGGTTGGCCTTCGGGCCGCCGATCGTCGCCACGTCGTTGTAGCTGTAGTTGGTGGCGGTGGCGCTCAGCCGGGCGCGGATGCGGTTGAAGCCCTGGGTGATCGCCGCCTCGCCGCCGGTGGCGTAGTAGATGACCGGCTCGGCGAACGACCCCAGGCTGAAGGTGCCCTGCCCCTGGGTGAACACGTCCGGGTCCGAACGTCCCTCGTGCAGGCGGCGGTGGAAAACGTCGCCGCTCACCGCGGTCTCGCGCGCCACGTCGTAGCGGCCGTTCAGGTCCAGCCGGTAGTCGTTGTAGTTCTCGCTGGAGAACCGGTGGTAGCGGCCGAAGTCGCCCGAGGCCGAGAAGTTCAGCGCGTGGTTGGTGAAGTCCGAGCGGATGTCGAGGCTCGGCCGCGCGACGAAGATCCAGTCGCTCTGCGTGTTGCGCTCGGTCAGGAAGACGTTGCTGTCGTAGGTCTCGCCGACCTCGAAGCGCGGCAGGAAATTGAAGGAGCCGGCGCGCACGCCGAGCTGCTCGACCTCGGGACGGCGGCGCTGCAGGACGGTTTCGCCGCGCTCCAGCTCCTGCGCGGACGCCGGCATGCCGGTCAGGGCGGTCGCCACCGAGGCGAGGGCGAGGATCGACAGGGACGTGTGCTTCATTTTGGACACCGCGCTTGGGCTCGTTGGCCGTTATTTCTGTATGTCCGCCGACTCGGAATCCCGAAGGCAGTCGCCGCAAAGTCAACCCATACCGTGGTTCCAAGGCAACAGTGAAGCCGCCGCGCCCCGGATTTTGCCCGGCGCTGTGTTGTCGCGGCCACAAGACTTGCACGTTACAGGCGGGCGGAGGCGTCGTCTCGCGCCCATTTCCCACAAAGGTCATACGCCGCCGCCCGCCGCGGGGACGTCACCGGCGCCCGGCTGTTGTCGACGCGATTCCACCACAGGAGAGGCGAGCATGGCGAACCCGCCGGAGGCCCCCGACCACCTCCCCAAATCCCCGAAGCGCCCGGACGACCAGACCAGCCCGCCCTACACGCCGGGCGGCGTGCCCGCTCCACAGGGCGCCCCGCCGCAGTCTCCGGCCGAGGGCACCCCGCCGCCGGACAGCTACCCGCCCAAGCAGCGGCCGTGAGCACGCTGCCCGCTCCCGAGTCGGCCTCACGCATACTCGTGTATGTCGAATTTTAGGGGAGTTTTTCTAAACTGTGTCCCTATGACGCAGGGGTTGGCGTTGCTATGCACACCCACAAGCACTAAACTTCCGTCATAGACCTACCACGTTAGTGATATTCTTCCGGGCAGGTCGGATCGACAGGGGGGACGGCATGCGCGCGACTGCATTGAGGATTCCGTTCGAGGACGATCTGCCCGCCGACGGCGACTATGCCCTGGCCGAGCAGATCAACCATCGCCTCCGGCGCGCCCACCAGCGCGCCAGCGCCATCTTCCTGGAGACGATCGGCGATTTCCAGCTCACCCCCACGCAGTGGGCGGCGCTGGTGACGCTGCACGCCGAGAACGCGCTGTCGCAGAACCAGCTGGGCCGTCTGACCTGCATGGACCCGGCGACCACCCAGGGCGTGATCCTTCGCCTGGTCGATCGCGCGCTGGTCGAGCGCCACCCCGACCCGCACGATCGTCGCCGCACCAGCGTGCGCCTGACGGCGGCCGGCCGGTCGCTGGTGACCGCGCTGATGCCGAAGGCGCAGGAGGCGCACGCGCGCACGCTGGCGCCGCTGTCGGCGGAGGAACAGGACACCTTCCTGGGGTTGCTGGCCCGGCTGATGTAGCCGAATCGTACGGGTACGGCAGCGGAACCGTGACTTTTCGCGTCGGTTTGGTATGAACGCGGGATCCTCCAGGGCTTCCCCTGTCCTCCACGCTCGACGCAGGACGCCATGAACCGCCGCCACATCCTTCATCTCATGGGCGCCGCCGCCGCGGCGTGGTTCGCCGTTCCCTCCCCGGCATCGGCGCAGCAGCCGCCGGTCAAGGTGGGCGAGGTGAACAGCTACACCGGGCTGCCGGCCTTCACGATCCCCTACCGCAACGGGTGGCAGCTGGCGGTCGAGGAGGTCAACGCCAAGGGCGGCCTGCTCGGCGGGCGAAAGCTGGAGGTCGTCTCGCGCGACGACGCCGGCAAGCCGGACGACGCCGTGCGAATCGCCGGCGAGCTGGTCGCCAACGAGAAGGTCGACCTGCTGTCGGGCACCTACTTCTCCAACGTCGGGCTGGCGGTCGCCGACTTCGCGGCCCGCGAGAAGATCCCCTTCGTGGCGTCCGAGCCGCTGTCCGACGCCGTCACCTGGGAGAAGGGCAACCGCTGGACCTGGCGCCTGCGCCCCAGCACCTACATGCAGGCCGCCATGCTGGTGGAGGAGGCGGCCAAGCTGCCGGCCAAGCGCTGGGCCACCGTCGCGCCGAACTACGAATACGGCCAGTCGGCGGTGAAGTGGTTCAAGGAGCTGCTGAAGGCCAAGCGCCCGGACGTCGAGTTCGTCGCCGAGCAGTGGCCGGCCCAGGGCAAGCTGGAGGCCGGGCCGACCGTGCAGGCGCTCGCCGCCTCAAAACCCGACGCCATCTTCAACGTCACCTTCGGCGCCGACCTCGCCAAGTTCGTGCGCGAGGGCGACAACCGCGGCCTGTTCGCCAAGCGCAGCGTGGTCAGCCTGCTGAGCGGCGAGCCGGAATACCTGGAGCCGATGAAGGACGAGGCGCCGAAGGGCTGGATCGTCACCGGCTATCCCTGGGACCAGGTAAAGACGCCGGAGAACACCGCCTTCGTCGAGGCCTACCGCAAGCGCTTCAACGAGCCGCCGCGCATGGGCTCGGTGGTCGGCTACGCCACCTTCAAGGCGATCGCCGCCGCCATCGCGAAGGCCGGCTCGGCCGACCGCGAGAAGGTGCTGGCCGCGCTGGCCGACCTGAAGATCGACAGCCCGTTCGGCCCGGTGCTGTTCCGCGCCATCGACCACCAGTCGACCATGGGCGCCTTCGTCGGCCGCACCGACGTGAAGGACGGCAAGCCCACCATGGTGGACTGGCGTTACGCCGACGGCGCCGCCTACCTGCCGCCCGACGACGTGGTCCGCACGCTGCGGCCGGCGGAGTGAGATCGGGGTGCTGGTGAGGCGCGGAACCCCCTCTCCCCCCTGGGGAGAGGGATGGGGTGAGGGGGTCCTGCACAGCGGACGGTCCCGGTCCCCCGCAATCCCCCTCACCCACCCCTCTCCCCAGAGGGGAGAGGGCTAATGGACTTCTACCTCGTCCAGTTCCTCAGCGGCTTGGCGCAGGCGGCGACGCTGTTCCTGGTGGCGTCGGGGCTGTCGATCATCTTCGGCGTCACGCGAATCGTGAACTTCGCGCACGGCTCCTTCTACATGCTGGGCGCCTACCTCGCCTGGACCTTCGTCGAGCGCTGGGGCTCCGACGCGTTCGGATTCTGGGGCGGCGTGCTGCTGGCGGCGCTGCTGGTGGGGGCGCTCGGCGCGGTGATGGAGGTGCTGCTGCTGCGCCGGCTGTACCGCTCGCCGGAGCTGTTCCAGCTGCTCGCCACCTTCGGCGTGGTGCTGCTGGTGCAGGACGCCGCCTTCGGGATCTGGGGGCCGGAGGATCTGCTGGGCCGCCGCGCGCCGCTGCTGAAGGGCACGGTGGACATCCTCGGCCGCCCGTTCCCGCTGTACGACCTGTTGCTCATCGTGCTGGGGCCGCTGGTGCTCGGCCTCCTGTGGCTGCTGTTCACCAGGACGCGCTGGGGCACGCTGGTGCGCGCCGCGACGCAGGACCGCGAGATGACCGCCGCGCTCGGCGTCGATCAGGCCAAGCTGTTCACCGGCGTGCTGTTCCTCGGCTCGGCGCTGGCCGGGCTGGGCGGCGCGTTGCAGGTCCCGCGCGAGGCGGTGACCCTGCACATGGACATGGCGATGGTGGTCGAGGCCTTCGTGGTGGTCGTGGTCGGCGGCATGGGCAGCCTGCCCGGCGCCTTTCTGGCGTCGCTGCTGATCGGCCAGCTGCAGGCGTTCGGCATCCTGGTGTTCCCGCAGATCACGCTGGTGCTGGTGTTCCTGTTCATGGCCGTGGTGCTGGTGCTGCGCCCCTACGGCCTGCTCGGCCGCAAGGAGGAGGCGCCGCCCCCGGCCGCCGCGGCCGGCCCGCCCTTCGCCCCCGGCGGGCGGCGCACCGGCCTCGCCGCGCTGGCGCTGTTTGCCGCGCTGGCCGCGGTGCCGCTGCTGGCCGGCGAGTACGCGCTGATCGTGCTGACCGAGGTGGCGATCCTGGCGCTGGTGGCGGCCAGCCTGCACCTGCTGGTCGGCTTCGGCGGGCTGGTGTCGTTCGGGCACGCCGCCTATTTCGGCCTGGGTGCATACGGCGCCGCGCTGCTGGTCAAGCATCTCGCGGCGCCGATGCCGCTGGCGCTGCTCGGCGCGCCGGCGCTGGCCGGCGCCGCGGCGCTGCTCGCCGGGTGGTTCTGCGTGCGCCGCTCGGGGCTGTACTTCGCCATGCTGACGCTGGCGTTCGCGCAGATCGCGTGGTCGGTCACCTTCCAATGGTACGGCGTCACCGGCGGCGACAACGGCATCCTCGGCGTCTGGCCGCCGGACTGGGCGGCGTCGAAGGCCGTCTATTACGAGATCACGCTGGCCCTGGTCGCCGCGGCGCTGTGGACGCTGCGCCGCGCCGCCTTCGCGCCGTTCGGCTACGCGCTGCGCGCCGGCCGCGATTCGCCGCTGCGGGCCGAGGCGGTGGGCATCGACGTGCGCCACCATCAATGGCTGGGCTTCGCGCTGGCCGGCACCACGGCGGGGCTGGCCGGCGGGCTGTACGCCTTCGCCAAGGGCAGCGTCTTCCCCACCCTGCTGGCGGTGCCGCAGTCGGTGGACGCGCTGGTCATGGTGCTGATGGGCGGCATCCAGACCGTCGCCGGGCCGGTGGTCGGCGCCGCCGCCTTCCATCTCCTGCGCACCAGCCTGATGGCCACCGAGTACTGGCGGGTGATCCTCGGCCTGGTCATCGTGGCCCTGGTGCTGCTGTTCCCGCAGGGCATCGCCGGCTTCGCCCGTCGCTTTTGGAACCGGGGAGCGGAGGCATGAGCCGCCTCGTCGTCGACACCCTGGTCCGCTCCTTCGGCGGCGTGCACGCGGTGCGCGGCGTTTCGTTCCGGCTGGAGGCCGGCGAACTGCTGGCGCTGATCGGCCCGAACGGCGCCGGCAAGACCACCTGCTTCAACCTGCTGAACGGCCAGCTGCGCCCCGACTCGGGCAGCATCCGGCTGGACGGCACCGAGCTCGTCGGGCTGGAGCCGCGCCGGATCTGGAGCCTGGGGGTGGGCCGCACCTTCCAGATCACCGCGACCTTCGCCTCGATGACGGTGCGCGAGAACGTGCAGATGGTGCTGCTCTCCCGCCACCGCCGCATGCTCGGCCTGTGGCGCCCGGCGGCGCGGCGGTACCGCGACGAGGCGCAGGCCGTCCTGGACCGCGTCGGCATGGGCGGGCAGGCCGAGCGCCCGTGCGGCGTGCTGGCCTACGGCGACCTCAAACGCGTCGAGCTGGCCATGGCCATCGCCAGCGCGCCCAAGCTCCTGCTGATGGACGAACCCACCGCCGGCATGGCGCCGGGCGAGCGGCAGGAACTGATGGCGCTCACCGATTCGCTGGCGCACGAGCAGGGCATGGCGGTGCTGTTCACCGAACACGACATGGACGTCGTGTTCGGCCACGCCGACCGCGTCATCGTGCTCGACCGCGGTCAGCTGATCGCGGAAGGGCCGCCCGACGCCGTGCGCGCCGATCCGCGGGTGCAGGCGGTCTATCTGGGGAACGCCGCATGAGCGCGCTGCTGAGCGTCGAGGGGCTGCACGCGTGGTACGGCCGCGCCCACATCCTCCAGGGCGTCGGCCTGACGGTGGGGCGCGGCGAGGTGGTGGCGCTGATGGGCCGCAACGGCGCCGGCAAGTCCACCACCATGAAGGCGGTCATGGGCCTGGTGCCGGAGCGGAAGGGCCGGGTCGCGTTCGCCGGCACCGACGTCTCGGCGTGGCCGCCGCACCGCATCGCGCGGCTCGGCCTGGGCTACGTGCCGGAGGACCGCCGCGTCTTCGCCGAGCTGACCGTGCGCGAGAACCTGGAGGTCGGCCGGCAGCCGCCGCGCACCGGGGCGCCGCTGTGGACGCCGGACCGCCTGTACGCGCTGTTCCCCAACCTCGCCGAGATGAAGGACCGCCGCGGTGCCCGGATGAGCGGCGGCGAGCAGCAAATGCTGACGCTGGCCCGCACGCTGATGGGCAACCCGTCGCTGCTGCTGCTCGACGAGCCGTCGGAGGGCCTGGCGCCGCGCATCGTGCAGCAGATGGCCGACGCCGTGCGGACGCTGAAGGCCGAGGGGCTGTCGGTGCTGCTGTCCGAGCAGAACCTCGGCTTCGCCGCCGCCGTCGCCGACCGCGCCGTGGTCATCGAGAAGGGCGTCGTGCGCTGGGACGGGGCGATGGCGGCGCTGCTGGAGGATGCGGAAGCGCGGCGGGCGTATCTGGCGGTGTAGGGCGCATCATTGGTCCCCCACCCAACCCTCCCCCACTGCGCGGGGGAGGGCCCAAGTTCCTCCCCCCGTCGAAGATGGGGGAGGTTAGGAGGGGGGCCCAACGCGAAGACTATCCCACCACCCCCGCCAGCCTCTCCAGGAACACCCGCACCTCGGCCGGATCGCCCAGGCTCCACTCCGCCGCCGTCTCCGCCGGCCGGTCCATCACCCGGATGCCGATCCCCCGCCCGGCGAGCGCCCGGAAGGCGTCCTCGTCGGTCTCGTCGTCGCCGATGTAGACGGGCACGGCGTCGCCCAGACCCAGCGCGTCGATCAGCGCCAGCACCGCCCGCCCCTTGTCCCACGGCAGGTTCGGGCGCAGCTCGTGGATCTCCTTGCCGCCGGTGACGCGCAGTTCCGCCTCCCCCGCCGCGACGGCGCGCACCGCCTCCGCGACCGCCGGCTTGGCGCCGGGCTCCACCAGCCGCGTGTGCACCGCGATGGCGAAGCGCTTGCGCTCGACCAGCGCGCCCGGCACGGCCGCCAGCCGCTGCCGCAACGCCGAGTCGGCGCGCTCCAGCGCCGGGGCGTACTCCAGCCCGATCTGCGTGCGCAACCCGGGGCCGCGGATGTCGAAGCCGTGGCTGCCGGCGTAGACCAGCCCGTCCAGCCCGACCATTCCCGCCACGTCGTCGAGGTCGCGCCCGCTGACCACCGCCACCGGGCACAACGCCGCCAGCCGCGCCACCGCCGCGCGCGTGGCGTCGTCGATCCGGGCGCGTTCCGGCCGGTCGACGATCGGCGTCAGCGTGCCGTCGTAGTCGAGGAACAGCGCCGGGCGCCGGCCGGCCAGCGCCGTCAGGAACGCCGCGAAGTCCCGCCCGGCGGAGGGCGGCGTGTGGTGCTGGGTGGGCCTTGCCTCGGCCATGCGGGAGCCTCCGTGTCCTTGGGTCCACGACACATCCAACACCGGGCGCTGTAATTATGTTTCCAAATGGATCGCCGGGCCGCGCAAGTTGTGGCGCCGCAGCAACAGCATCGCCCCAAAAGCGACGGCCCCTTAAAAGGGGCCGTGCTTCGGTGTTGCCACACCTTGGTTTCCTGGTATTTTTTGCAGCGCAGCAAGAGATTGCTGCTTCGCCCTTCTTGGGCGTTTCCTCCCTAAAACTCAGGCCGCTGAGCTTCAGCGGCCTTTTTTCTGCCATAAGCTTGGGCGATCGGCAAGCCCTGACAAAGGGAATAATCCCACCGTACCAAGGCTCTGGCCGTTGCGGCCTTGCCGAACGCGCAGGGTGTGGGTTAGCTGGGCGGACAACCCATGCCGAATGGATGGTGAGGCCCCGTGGACGCCCTGCTCGACGCCCAGATCCACACCGGCAACGCGGTGCTGACCGACTCCGCGGTGCTGATCGAGGGCGGCTCGATCCTCGGCATGGTGCCGCGGTCCGAAGTGCCGGCCGGCGCGGCGCGCAATAGCCTCGGCGGCGGCGTCCTGGCGCCCGGCTTCATCGACCTGCAGGTGAACGGCGGCGGCGGCGTGCTGTTCAACGATCGGCCGGACGTCGAGGGCATCCGCGCCATCGTCGCCGCGCACCGCCGCTTCGGCACCACCGCGCTTCTGCCCACCTTCATCACCGATTCGCGCGACACACGCGCCCGTGCCGTGGAGGCCGTCGCCGCCGCGCTGGCGGCGGGCGAGCCCGGCGTCCTGGGCATCCATCTGGAAGGCCCGCACATCGACGCCGGCCGCCGCGGGGTGCACGACGCCCGCTTCATCGCCCCGCCGGACGAGGAGGATCTCGCGCTGATGACGCGGCCCGGCCTCGGCCGCACGCTGGTCACGCTGGCGCCGGAAACGGTGCCCGCCGGGGTGATCCGCGCCCTCGCCGCGCGCGGCGTCCGGATCTGCGCCGGCCACACCGCGGCGACGTGGGAGCAGATGGAGGCCGGCATCGAGGCCGGGGTGAGCGGCGTCACCCACCTCTACAACGCCATGAGCCCGCTCGGCCACCGCGAGCCCGGCGCGGCCGGCGCGGCGCTCGCCGACGACCGCCTGTGGTGCGGCATCATCGTGGACGGCCACCACGTGCACGACGCCGCGGTGCGCCTCGCCTGGAAGGCCAAGCCGGCGGGCAAGCTGTTCCTGGTCACCGACGCCATGCCGCCGGTCGGGGCGCCCCCCGGCGACTTCCACTTGTACGGCGCGACGGTGACCGTGCGCGACGGCCGCTGCGTCAGCGCCGACGGGCGTCTGGCCGGTTCGGCGCTCGACATGGCGGCGGCGGTGCGCAACTGCGTGCGGCGAATCGGCATCCCGCTGGACGAGGCGCTGCGCATGGCCGCCGCCTACCCCGCCGATTTCCTGGGCGTGGCCGACCGCCGGGGCCGCCTTCTGCCGGGTCTGGCGGCCGACCTCGTGCACCTGGACGACGACCTGAGGCCCCTGGCCACCTGGGTCGCCGGAAAAATGGAGCGGTGCTGAATCGGGGGCTCCCCCCGCCGCGCGATCCGGCGTATAGAAGCGTCCGAACCCGCTGCACCCCTTACAATCCTGGGAGTCCCGTCATGGACATCGCCCTGCTGGCCATCGCCGCGATCTTCTTCTTCTGGCAGACCATCAGCGACTGATACTGCCCGGAAAGAGCCCCCTCCCCCGCGGTGCGGGAGAGGGGGAGGCTCCGCTCTTATTCCACGCTGCGGACGACCCGCAGCGTGTCGCGCGTCTCCAGGCTGCCGTAGGCAGTGTTCAGCAGACGCAGCGTCTCCATGATGGCGCCGATGGCCTCGTTCACCTCGTCCGCGCCCTGGGCGTGCGGCGACGGCAGGGCATCCAGCACCCCTTCCAGCTCCTCCACGGCGTCCTGAAGCGACACGCAGGCCTGCTCCAGCCGACGGCGCGGCGGCTTGGCGTTTTCCATACCGCGATATGCAATTCGGTTTGCAATCTGCAACGCGTTCAGTTTCGCCACGCGCTCGAATCCGCCATTTCCGTGAATCATAGGGCACCGCTCTCCGTGTGGTGCGCCGATTCCCGCAAACATCGTGCCAATCAGCGGTTGTCTTTTGGCCACAGCCAGGCACCGCCGCGCATGCCGCTCTCGGCGCCGTGCCGGGCCCGGACGATTCTCGTGCGCGGCACCGGCGCCAGCGTGTGGCGGCCCAGCCGCACCGACGCCGCCTCGGCCAGCCCGGGCAGCTGAGACAGCCCGCCGCCGATCACCACCGCGTCGGGGTCGAGGATGTGCACCACCACCGCCAGCGCACGCGCCAGCGCGTCGGCGTGACGGTCCAGCGTGGCGCGCGCCGCCGCGTCGCCGGCTTCGGCGCGCCGGGCGATCTCCGGCGGGTCCAGCGCCTCGCCGCTGTGCCGGAGGTGCAGCCGCGCCAGCCCGGCGCCGCACAGCAGCGTCTCGACGCAGCCCGGCCGACCACAACCGCAGGGTTCCGCCGGGCCGTCCTCCGCCTCGTTCCGCCAGGGCAGTGGCGTGTGCCCCCACTCCCCGGCCAGCGCGTTGGCGCCGGCCAGAATGCGCCCGCCGGCCACCAGCCCGCCGCCGACGCCGGTGCCGAGGATGGCGCCGAACACCACGTCGCACCCGGCGGCGGCGCCGTCCACCGCCTCAGACAAGGCGAAGCAGTTCCCGTCGTTGGCGATCCGCACGCCGCGCCCGCAGCGCGCCGCAAGATCGGCGGCGAAGGGTCGCCCGTCCAGCCACGGCAGGTTGACCGCCCGCACGGTCCCGGCCGCCGGATCGACCACGCCGGGCAGGCTGATGCCGACGCCGCGCGCCGGCCCGGCGGCGCGCTCCAGCGCCGCCACGGCATCGGCCAGAGCCGTCAGCGTGGCGTCGTAGGCGCGCGGCGTGTCGGCGCGGGTGCGGGCGCGCTCCACGCCCTGGTCGTCGAGGGCGACGGCGGCGATCTTGGTGCCGCCGAGGTCGATGCCGATGCGCATGGAACAGGCTCGGGGTAAGGCGTGCGGGGGCGGCAGCCTATACCGCGCCCCCGGCGTCCGGCCAGCCCTACCGTGGTGCCCCGCTCCCCCGGAAGAGGGTGGGCACAGCCCGTTTGCACCGTCGCACAGGGCGAGGCCGTCACTAGACTCAAGGTCGGGTCTCGAATTTGCACAGGCCGACGCAGCTCCATGGACCGTTACGCTCAGCAGCCTTCGCCGCGCCGCGGCGCCGCTCCCCTTCGCCCCGATCAGCAGGAGGCGTACGACGGGCTTCTCCTCGCCCTGCTCGCCCGCAAGCGTCTGATGGTGCTGGCCGGCGGCACCGGGACGGAGCGCTCCGACGTGTTCGCCCGCGTCACCGGTCAGGTGACCGCCGACGGATCGCTGGTGCTGCCGGTGGTGGCGCAGCACGGCATGCAGGTGGAGGATCTCGTGGCCGCCGCCGCGGACGCCGCCGGCATCCGGCCCGCCGGGGAGGAGGCCGACTTCGACGCGCTGATCGGCGAGCTGGAAAGCCAGCTCGACCTCGCCGGCAGCGGCCTGCTGGCGGTGGACGACGCCCATCTGCTGACCCCGGCGACGCTGACCGACCTCGCCGACCTCTCCCGGGCGGAGACCGCGAGCGGCCGCTTCCTGCAGATCCTGCTGTCCGGCGCGCCGGAGCTGGAGCGGCTGCTGTCCCACCCGGCGCTGCAGCAGGCGGTGCGCGACCTCGGCGTCATCTACCGCCTGATCGGCGACGCCCCGCCGTCGGCGGCGCCGCAGGATCCCGGCGACGCGGCCGTCACCCCCATCAGCTTCAACCGCACCTACCGCCCGCCCGCCGCCGTGCCCGAACTGGTTCCGGAGCCCGAGGCGCGTCCCGCGTCGGACTGGACGGTGCCGCCCTCGCTGGGCGTGGCGCCGCCGCCCCGCCGCAGCCGCGCCGGCACATGGGCCGTGGCGGCGCTGGTGCTCGCCGTCGTCGGGGCCGGCGCGGTGGTCGCCGTCCAGCAGTTCGGGGAGGACATGGACGTCGACCGCACCGCCGCCGACCTGCGCGGCAAGGCGGACGCGCTGTGGGCCGACGCAAGCGCGACGGTCGGCGCGTGGTCGCGCGACACCTTCGGCTGGCCGCCGGGCGGTGAGAACGGCGACGCGCTGGCGCTCGAACGCAGCCGCTACCCGGGGTTGACCGACCTGCCGCCGGCCGCTCTCCCGCCCACCGGTCTTCCGCTGCCCGAGCCGCGTGCCGGCGACCGCGTCGCCGCGCTGCCGCCACCCGCCCAATCTCCCGCCGGCGAGCGCCCGCAGGCCCGCCCGCCCGCCGCCGAGCCGCCGGCGTCCGCTCCGGCGCCGCTGGTGCCGCCGCTGCCGCGCACCGAGTCGGCGCCGGACGCCGGGCCGCTGCCGCCGACGATCATGGCGCCCTCGGCCACGGCGCCCCAGGTCGCGCCCGTACCGCTGCCCGAGGTTCCGTCTCCGCCGACCTCGCCATCCGCGGTCGCCGTGGCGCCGGCCCCGACGCCGGGCGCCCCGGCGCAGAGCGCCGCGCCGGCCGAGGGCGTCACCGAGCGCATCCAGGCGCTGGTCGAGCAGGCGCGCCGCCAGATGGCCGGCAAGCGCCTGACCACCCCGCCGGGCGACAACGCCAACGAGACGGTGCAGCGCATCCGCGAGCTGGCTCCGGATTCGCCGGAGATCCCGGCCCTGGTGGCGGCGATGGTGGACACCTACCGACGCTGGGCGGCCTACGCCGAGAAGGACGGCAACAGCTCCGAGGCGCGCCGCTATCTGGAGCGCGCGTTGGTGGTCAGCCCCGACGACCCGGCGCTGCGCGCTCAGCTCAAGGGCGAAAGCACTGCCTCCAGGCCGGAGCCGGCCAAGCTGCCGCCCTCCGAAGCGGCCGACGGCTTCGCCGATCAGGAGGCGACGCTGGCGATCCTCGGGCAGCCGGCGACGCTGCGCGCCGTGCTGGCGGCCGGGCACGACCCGAACAAGCGGCTGGAGAACGGCAAGACTCCGCTGATGCTGGCGGCCGAGGCCGGGTTGCGCGACGCGGCGCGCCAGCTGCTGGAGCGCGGCGCCAACGCCAACCTGCGCACCCGCGACGGCGCCACCGCGATCATGTACGCGGCGTGGAACGGGCGCGACGAGATCGTGGCGCAGCTCGCCGACGCCGGGGCCAACGTCAACGCCGGCAATGACGACGGCAAGACCGCGCTGATGGCGGCGGCGGCGCGCGGCCATGCCGGCGTGGTGCGCGCGCTGCTGGCGCGCGGCGCGGTGGTCGACCGCGCGGCCAACCACGGCTGGACGGCCCTGATGTACGCCGCGCATGCCGGCAACGAGGCCGTCGTCCGCCTGCTGGTGGACGCCGGCGCCAACCCGAACCGCACCGACCAGATGGGCAACTCCGCCATCACGCTCGGCCGCCAGCAGGGGCACAACCAGATGGTCGGAACGTTAATGGGGCGGTAGTGAAGTGGAAGCCCTCCCCCGCCTCCGGCGGGGAAGGGCTCAGATCGTCACGCGCTGGTCTCCAGCAGCGCCAGCAGGCCCGCCAACAGCTCAACCGGGCGTGGCGGGCAGCCGGGGATGTGCAGGTCGACCGGCACCACCTCGGACACGCCGCCGGTCACCGCGTAACCGTCCCTGAACAGCCCGCCGTCGATGGCGCAGGCGCCGCAGGCGACCACCCACTTGGGGTCCGGCGTGGCGTCCCAGGTGCGGAGCAGCGCTTCCCGCATGTTCTTGCTCACCGGGCCGGTCACCAGCAGCACGTCGGCGTGGCGCGGCGAGGCCACGAAGCGGATGCCGAAGCGCTCCAGGTCGTAGACCGGGTTGTTGAGGGCGTGGATCTCCAGTTCGCACGCGTTGCACGAGCCGGCATCGACCTCGCGGATCGACAGGCTGCGGCCCAGCCGCGCCTGCGCCGACGTCCGGACCCTGGCGCCCAGCTCCTCCAGCGCGTCGCGCGACGCGGGCGGAGCGTCTTCGGTGACCGGGCCGCCGCGCAGGGCCTTGAGGATGTGCGTCAGCATCAGAGGTCGTGCCCGGAATAAGAGCAGTTGAACGACTTGTTGCAGATCGGGAAGTCGGCCACGATGTTGCCCTCGATCGCCGCCTCCAGCAGCGGCCACTGGAACCAGGACGGGTCGCGCGGGTGGCAGCGGTCGATGGTGCCGTCGCCGTTCACCCGCACCCACACCAGCACCTCGCCGCGGAAGCTCTCCACCAGCGCCATGCCTTCCCTTGGGCCCTCACCGCCCGCACCCTCGACGGGCACGCGCGGCAGCGGGCGCTCGCCCTTCTCGTTGCGCGGCGCGCCGGGCATGCGCTTGACGATCTGCTCGACGAGGCCGAGGCTCTGCTCCACCTCGCAGATGCGGATCCAGACGCGGGCGTTGACGTCGCCCTCGGTGCGCACCGGCACCTCGAACTCCAGATCCTCGTAGGGCGCGTAGGACGGGCTGCGCCGCGCGTCCAGCCCGCGCCCCGAGGCGCGCCCGACGTGCCCGCCGGCGCCGAAGCGGTTGATCAGGCTGCCCGACACAACGCCGGTGCCCACCGTGCGGTCCTGCAGGCTGGCCTTGTTCTCGTAGACCGCCACCAGCGGCGGGAAGCGGCGGCGCAGCTCCGCCACCAGCTCCAGCACCCGCACCGGGCCGTCCTCGCTGATGTCCACGGCGACGCCGCCGGGCACCACGCGGTCCATCATCAGCCGGTGGCCGAAGCAGGCATCCGCCGTGCGCAGCACCAGCTCGCGCAGCCGGCCCAGCTCCGCCAGCATGAAGGCGAAGGCGGCGTCGTTGCAGACGGCGCCGATGTCGCCCAGGTGGTTGGCGATGCGCTCCAGCTCGGCCATCAGCGCGCGCAGCCACACGGCGCGCGGCGGCACCGCGACGCCCAGTGCCGCCTCCACCGCCTGCGCGAAGGCCAGCGAGTACGCCAC
This sequence comes from Azospirillum sp., assembly GCF_050789165.1. Taxonomy (NCBI): domain Bacteria; kingdom Pseudomonadati; phylum Pseudomonadota; class Alphaproteobacteria; order Rhodospirillales; family Azospirillaceae; genus Azospirillum; species Azospirillum sp. The sequence continues at coordinate 141,566 of NZ_JBOZRT010000110.1, read as the reverse complement.
CGTGCTGTCGCCCGACACCCGGGCGGCGAGCTTCGCCGCGTCCTCGACCGGCTTGCCGCGCATCAGCCCCTCGATGCCCTTGTGCACCCAGCCCAGCTGCTCCTCCAGCCGCACCACCGTCTCGCCGTTGCAGGTGAAGCGGAAGTGGCCGGGCTCGATGATGCCGGCGTGCACCGGGCCGACCGGCACCTGGTGCAGCCCCTCGCCCTCGATGGGCAGGAAGGTGTAGGGCGGCGGGTTCGGCATGGGCGCCGCCGGCTTGTCCGACAGCGGCCGGCGCACGCCCCAGCGGTCGTGGTCGAGCCACGGGCGGCCGTCGGTCAGCCGCTCCGCCGTCAGGCCGAACAGGTCCTGGATGGCGCGCTCCAGCCGGATGGCGCCGGGGCGCGCGGCACTCAGGCTGGGGAAGGTGCCGTCGGGGCAGTCCAGCGAGACGACGGCGAGGTCGCCCGCCATGTCCTCGCGGATCGCCGCGTGCACCGTGCCGGGCTCGGCCCACAGGCCGAGCAGCGACCACGCGTTGCCGCCCAGCGCCTCGATCATGGTGCGCCAGCCGCCCGCCGTGGTGGTGTAGCGCGGCCAGGGGCGGTGCCCCTCGACCGGCTTGCCGATGCGCCGCAGGAGACCGAACAGGGGATCCTCGCCGAAATACATGGCCCGCTTACCCCAACAGATGCGCGACGGTCTGGAACCACGCCACCAGCGGCCCCGGCAGCCAGACGCCGGCCACCAGCACCAGCCCGAGATGCGCGTACAGCGGCACCAGCGAGCCGTGGATCGGCGCCGACTCGCCCTCCGCCTCGCCGAAACACAGCTGCTGCACGCGCAGCACCAGCGCGCCGAAGGCCAGCAGCACGCCGGCGGTGAGCGGCAGCGCCAGCAGCGGCTCGCGGGCGAAGGTGGAGGTGATCAGCAGGAACTCGCTCATGAAGATGCCGAAGGGCGGCAGGCCGGCGATGGCGACCACGCCGATCAGCAGGCCCCAGCCCAGCGCCGGGTGGCTGATGGTCAGGCCGCGGATCTTGTCGATGGCCTGCGTCCCCTTGGCCTGGGTGACGTGGCCGACGGCGTAGAAGATCGCCGACTTGGTCAGGCTGTGCATGGCCATGTGGAGCAGGCCGGCGAAGTTGGCCAGCGGCCCGCCCATGCCGAAGGCGAAGGTGATGATGCCCATGTGCTCGATCGAGCTGTAGGCGAAGAAGCGCTTGATGTCGCGCCGCCGGTACAGCATGAAGCCGGCCAGCGTCAGCGACGCCAGCCCCATGGTCACCATCAGCGGCCCCGGGCTGAGCGCCGCCCCGTTGGCCGCCAGCAGCATCTTGAAGCGCAGCACGGCATACAGCGCCACGTTCAGCAGCAGCCCCGACAGCACGGCGGAGATCGGCGTCGGCCCCTCGGCGTGCGCGTCCGGCAACCACGCGTGCAGCGGCGCCAGCCCCACCTTGGTGCCGTAGCCGACCAGCAGGAAGACGAAGGCGAGGTTGAGGATCGCCGGATCGACCTTGGCGACGAACGTCATCAGCTCGGTCCAGGTCATCGCCGCCATGCCCGGCCCCATCACCGGCTGGGCGGCGAGGTACATCAGGATGGTGCCGAACAGCGCCAGCGCGATGCCGACGCCGCACAGGATGAAGTACTTCCAGGCCGCCTCGATGCTCGCGGCGGTGCGGTACAGGCTGACCATCAGCACGGTGGTCAGCGTCGCTCCCTCCACCGCCACCCACATGACGCCCAGGTTGTTGGCGCTCAGCGCCAGCAGCATGGTGAACATGAACGCCTGGTACATGGCATGGTAGAAGCGCAGGTTCAGCGGCTTCAGCTTGCCCGCCGCGATCTCGTGCCCGATGTAGGTGGCCGAGAAGATCGAGGTGGTGAAGCCGACGAAGCAGGTCAGCACCACCAGATAGATGTTGAAGGCGTCCACCACGAACAGCGCGTCGGCGCCCGGATCCTGCGTGAACAGCAGCAGCGACAGCAGCAGCGTCGTCCCCGACGCCGCCACGTTCAGCCACGCGCCCAGCCGGTAGCCGGGCACCAGCGCCAGCACGCCCGCGGACAGCAGCGGCAGCGCGACGATGCCGTAGATCGGGCTCAATGGCTTTCCCCCCGGAAGGACTCGATCTTCTGCATGTCCAGCGTGTCGAAGCGCTCGCGGATGTGGAACAGGAAGATGCCGAAGACGATGAAGGCCACCATCACTGAAAACGCGATGGACATCTCGACCACCAGCGGCATGCCGGCGACGCCGACGGCGGCAAGGATCAGCCCGTTCTCGATGGACATGAAGCCGACCACCTGGCTGACCGCGTTGCGCCGGGTGATCATCATCAGCAGGCCGAGCAGCACCACCGAGAGCGACAGCGCCAGATCCTCGCGGGTCAGGGCCGAGGCGCTCTCGGTCACCGGCATCACCAGCAGGATCGACAGCGTCACCAGCGACACGCCGGCCAGCATGGTCAGGCCGACCGACAGCGCCGGCTCGATGGCACGGTGGATGTTCAGCTTGACGACGATCCGGTGCAGCGCCACCGGCATGACGATGGCCTTCAGCCCCAGCGTCAGCAGCGCGGTGACGTAGAGGTGCGGCGCGTGCTGGATGTAGCCCTGCCACGCCGCGGCGGCCGACAGCGCCAGCGCCTGCGCGGTGAACACATGCAGCAGCGCGAACAGCCGGCGCTGGTAGAGCAGCGCGAAGCTCATCAGCAGCACGACGGCCCCCAGCAGGTGCGCGGCATCGTACCCGAGATCGTGCATCACACCCCCCTCGCCGTCATTTTTGCCGTCATCCCCGCGGAGGCGGGGATCCAGCGCTCGCATCCGCGAGCCATATGACTCATGTCGCCGCTGCCGCGGCTCACGCTGGATCCCCGCGTTCGCGGGGATGACGGGAAGGGAGACGTCCCGACGCCCGTCATCACACCCCCCGCGACACGTAGAGGAAGATCGCCCCCAGCAGGCTGAGCAGCAGCGCGCCGCCGAGGAACTCGCCGACGCGGAAGACGCGCATCTTGGCGATGGAGGTCTCGAACACCGCCAGCAGCACCCCGGCCACGCCCAGCTTCAGCACGAAGGTTACGAGCCCGCGGATCACCGCCGCGCTGTCGGCCCCGGGCCCGGCCATGCCCCACGGCGCGAAGACGCAGCCGATCAGCGCGGCGTAGAGCAGCAGCTTGAGCATGCTGGCGCCCTCGATCAGCGCCAGATGGCGGCCGGAGTACTCCAGCACCATGGCCTCGTGCACCATGGTCAGCTCCAGGTGCGTGGCGGGGTTGTCCACCGGGATGCGGGCGTTCTCGGCGATGGCGACCATCACCAGCGAGATCAGCGCCAGCGCCAGCGAGATGCGCAGCCCCACCGCGCCCGACATCATGAAGTCGGCGATCTCCGCCAGCGAGGTGGTGCGCACCAGGATCGCCACCGAGAACACCACCATCAGCATGGCCGGCTCGGCCAGCGCCGCGATCATCATCTCGCGGGACGAGCCGATGCCGCCGAAGCTGGTGCCCACGTCCATGCCGGCCAGCGCCAGGAAGAACCGCGCCGACCCCAGCAGCGCGATCAGCGCGATCAGGTCCGCCGTCGGGGCCAGCGCCAGCTGCGTCGAGAAGGTCGGGATCAGCCCCGCCGCCAGCCAGATCGCCGTGAACATGATGTACGGCGTGGTGCGGAACAGCCAGGAGGCGTTGTGCGCCAGCACCGCCTCCTTCTTCAGCAGGCGCAGGATGTCGCGGTAGGGCTGCAGGATCGACGGCCCCCGCCGCGCCAGCAGCCGCGCCTTCACCCAGCGCACGAACCCGGTCAGCCCCGGCGCCAGCGCCAGCACCACGAGCATCTGCACGATCTGCAGGAAAATGGAGGTCACAAGGGTCATCGCTGCGTCACCGCCACCATGACCAGCAGCACCACCAGCGCGAAGAACATCAGCATCAGGTAGCGGCGGATCGTCAGGAACTGCAGACGGTTCACCAGATCGGCCAGCCACTCCACCAGGCGGATCAGCGGGGTGAACAGCCCGTGCCACGCCGGATCGGTCCAGGTGACGTGGAAGCGCGCGGGCCGCGTGTCGCCCGGCTGCGGCATGTCCACATGGTCGCGGGCGCGGAACACCGTGGAGCCGAAGGCGCGGCGGATCGGCTGGCCGAAGCTCGAGGCCGTGTACTGCGTCACCGCCAGCGGGTCGAGCCCGTCATAGCCGCAGCCCCAGGGGATGGAGCGGCGCACCTTGGCCGACGCCCAGCGGTGGATCGCCACCACCAGCAGCAGCGACAGCGCGCCGATCACCAGCGCCATGACCAGCCCGTTGTAGGAGTTGCCAATGGCCGAGGTCGGCGCCAGCCAGAGCCAGGGCTGGTAGGCGCGGTCGTCGAACGGCCCGGCGTCCACCATCAGCCGGGTCGCCGGCTCGAACAGCCGCAGCAGCGGCGTGGGCAGCACGCCGAGCAGCACGCACAGGACCGCCGGCACCGCCATGCCCAGCCGCATGGCCGAATTCACCTCGCGCGCCTCCCCGGCTTCCTTGCCGCGCGGCCGGCCGAGGAAGGCGGTGCCGTACATCCGCACGAAGCACGCCGCCGCCAGCGCCGCCGCCAGCGCCAGCGCCGCGCCGATCACCGCGATGAGGATCTTCAGCGACCATTGCGGCAGCGCCGGCCCGTTGAGGATGGCCTGGAACAGCAGCCACTCGCCGACGAAACCGTTGAGCGGCGGCAGCGCCGAAATCGCCGCGGCGCCGACCAGCATGAACGCCGCCGTCACCGGCATGCGGTGGATCAGCCCGCCCATGCGCCCGAGGTCGCGGCTGTGCACCGCGCACAGCACGGCGCCGGAACCGTAGAACAGCAGGCTCTTGAACAGCGAGTGGTTGATGACGTGCAGCAGCGCCGCCGACATCGCCAGCGCCGCGATCACCGGCACGTGCGCCGCCTTGAACACCAGCGCCATGCCCAGCGCGGCGACGATCACCCCGATGTTCTCCACCGTGGAGTAGGCGAGCAGGCGCTTCAGGTCGTCCTGCAGCATGGCGTACAGCACGCCCATGATGGCGGTGATGGCGCCCAGCACCAGCATCACGCCGCCCCACCACCACAGCGGCTCGCCGATCAGGTCGAACAGCACGCGGGTGATGGCGTAGACGGCCACCTTGGTCATCACGCCGGACATCAGCGCCGAGACGTGGCTGGGTGCCGCCGGGTGCGCCAGCGGCAGCCAGACGTGCAGCGGCACCAGCCCCGCCTTCGATCCCGCCCCCACCAGCACCAGCAGCACGCCCAGCGTCGCCGCCCAGCCCTCCGGCGCGTGGCTGCGGATGGCGTCGAAGCGGTAGTCGCCGTGCGCCCCCGCCAGCAGCCCGAAGGCCAGCAGCAGGCAGGCGGTGCCGAAGCTCGCCATGATCAGGTAGATGCGCGCGGCGCGCGGCGTGTCGGGATCGCGGTGGGTGGACAGCACCAGCAGCCAGGAGGCCAGCGACATGAACTCCCACGACACCAGGAACCCGAAGGCGTCGTCGGCGATCAGCACCGCGTTCATCCCCGCGATGAACAGCGGGTAGAGCGGCAGCACCGGCCCGCTCCGGGCGTCGTGGTGCGCCCGCTCGTAGCCCCAGCCGAACAGGCTGGCGGTGGCGCCGGTCAGGTTGACGACCAGCAGGAACACCGCCGACAGCGCGTCGGCGCGCACGTGCGCCGTCATCCACGGCAGACCCAGCGGCAGTGCCAGCGCCTCGGTTCCGGCGCCGCCGGCCAGCGCCTGCACCGACCACAGCGCCAGCAGCGCGCACAGCGCCCCGGTGCCGCCGTAGACGATCCCGCGCGCGAACGGAATACGGGATGCCGCCACCCCCGCCGCCGCCAGCAGCAGGAGACCGACGATTGCTGAGACCACGAGAGCCAAAGCCGCGGACCTATGAAAGGAGTACGCACTTAGTAAGGATCTTTCCCCCTGCTCGTTGCAAGGGGAAAAACTGTGGCTCGGCAATTTGCCGCGGTGTTGCTGCTGGGAGAAAGGCGGGCCGGTCTGCTCCCCTCCGCACCTCGTGCCTGTTCACGGCGCATCCAGCGTGCTTCCACCGGTTCGCACGCTCGTTTTGCCGTCATCCCCGCGAAGGCGCATGGGCGCTAAATTAGCGTCCTGGACATCGCTCCAGATATTCTTTGGCCGTCATCCCCGCGAAGGCGGGGATCCATAATTCCCGAGGCAAGAGGCTGTGGAACGTATGGATCCCCGCCTTCGCGGGGATGACGGTTTGGGACCGTGATTGGTCGCCAAAACCGGCCGCCAACCGCTAAACTTAGCGCCTTCGCGAGGCTGACGATTGAGGAGTGAAAGGTCGCCGGCCGCAGGAAGCCCGGAGCCCTTGGAATCGGGCGCAAAAAGAAAGGCTCCCGGACTTGCGTCGGGAGCCTGAGGTTTGGTTCGGGAGGAAACGCAACCAAGTTGCTGAAGACCGTTCTACGCGGGTTTGGTTAAGGCAAGGTAAAGAAATTAACCAAAATTCTTCACCATGTTTATGTCACAGCCCGCGACTCCGGACGGCCTCCCTCAGCGCAGATCGGCCGGCGCCTCCGCCCGCTCGTTCATGCCGTAGTCGCGCAGCACGGCGGCGACCCGCAGGCGGTAATCGCGGAACAGCGCGCCGCGCCCGCGCCCCTGCGCCACGCGATGCTCGGCCTTGCTCCGCCACGCCTTCACCGCGTCCTCGTCGCGCCAGAACGACAGCGACAGCACCTTGGCCGGGTCGGTCAGGCTCTGGAAGCGCTCCACCGAGATGAAGCCGTCGATGCGCTCCAGCTCCGGCCGCAACTGGGCGGCGATGTCCAGGTACTCGGCGCGGCCGTCCTCGGCCGGCCACACCTCGAAGATCACGGCGATCATGGGGACCTCCCTCCTCCGTATCAGGCCGGGCGCGCCGCCCGGCGGGTGAACGCGCCGGCGGGCAGCGTCATGGCGGCGACGCCGAACACCACGCACAGCAGCCCCGCCCACGCCGTCGGCGGCAAGCCCTCGCCGAGGACGGCCACGCCGATGGCGACTCCCACCGGCACCCGCAGGTACGCCTGCGCCGTGGCGCCGACCGAACCCAGCGTGCGGAACAGCCGGAAATAGATGACGAACGCCAGCGCCGTTGAGAACACCGCCAGCCCGCCGAGCGCCAGCAGGGACTCCGCCGACGGCGCCAGCGTCCACGGCCGGTCCACGACGAGGCTGACCGGAAGCAGCACGACGGCGCCGCACAGCAGCGATCCGGCGGCCGGCACCATGGAATCCAGGTGCTTGAACCGCGTGCCGAAGATCGCCGCCCCCGCGTACGCCACCGTGGCGGCGACGATGGCGAGCTGCGCCAGCAGATCGACGCCCAGCCCGTCCAGCGCCCGCACCCCGACGATCAGCCCGGTCCCCGCCAGCCCGGCCGCGACGCCCAGCAGCTTGCGCCCGCTCACCGCCTCGTGCCGCGTCAGGCCCCAGGTGAGCAGGAAGGTGAACACCGGCGTCGTGGCGTTGAGGATGACGGCGAGGCTCGCCTCGACCCGCAGCTCGGCCCAGGCGATCAGCGTGAACGGCAGCACGCTGTTCAGCCCCGCCTGGATCAGGAACTGCCCCCAGGTGGCGCGGTCGCGTGGCAGCCGCACGCCGCGCAGCCGCAGCACCACCAGCAGCAGCAGCCCGGCAACCAGCGTCCGGCCGGCGATGAAGGTCACCGGCGGGATGGTCGTCACCCCCACCCGGATGAAGGTGTAGGAGGCACCCCACAGCACCGCCAGCACTCCCAGCAGCGCCATCTCCCCGGCCAGCCCGCCGCTTCCCGTTCCCCGCTCCGCCATCGCCCTGCCCCTTCCAGTGTCGCGGAGCAGCCTGCCATGCCCCCCGGCGCCTGTCGCGGCGGAACGCTTCGGTCCCGGCCGAAGCGTCGCGGCGTGACCGGATCGTTGTCCGCGGCTATGCTGGGCGCCATGAACACCATGGTCTCGGGCACCACGCTGGCCGAGGTCGCCGCGGCGATCGGCGACACCGCGCGGGCGAACATCCTGGCGGCGCTGATGGACGGCCGCGCCCTGACGGCCGGCGAACTGGCGTGGCACGCCGGAGTCGGCGCGCCGACCACCAGCGGCCACCTCGCCCGGCTGCGCCAGGCCGGCCTCGTCGCCGAGGAACGCCAGGGCCGCCACCGCTACCACCGGCTCGCCGGGCCGGAGGTGGCGCACGCGCTGGAGGCGCTGATGGCGGTCGCGGCGTCCAGCCCGCCGCGCCACCGTCCGGTGGGGCCGCGCGACGAGGCGCTGCGCGCGGCGCGCACCTGCTACGACCACCTCGCCGGCCGGCTCGGCGTCGGGCTGGCGGACGCGTTGCAGGCGCGCGGCCATGTGGTGATCGCCGACGGTGCCGGCAGCCTCACGGCATCGGGCGAACGCTTCCTGGCCGACACGCTGGGCGTCGATCTCGCCGGCCGCAGCACCCGCCCGCTCTGCCGCACCTGCCTGGACTGGAGCGAGCGCCGGCCGCACCTCGCCGGCCGGCTCGGCGCCGCGCTGTGCGCCCGCTGCTTCGCGCTGGGCTGGATCGAACCGACGCGCGACAGCCGCGCGGTGGCTGTGACCGACGCCGGAAAACGCGGGTTCGCCGAGGCGTTCGGGCTGGCGTTCTGACGAGGGCCGGTGATCCGCAGGTTAGGCTTCGCCTGCGGTTCAACCCAACCTACGCCGCTGGAGTCTTGCCGAACGCCGCCTCGTGAGCTAGGATCATGTACCTATAAGCGCACCGCGCCGGGGAACGTACTGAACAGGCGGCGCACAATGTTTCATGGTGTTCCACAGCGTTCCATTCGGGGCTCTGCCATCTCGCCAGTGGCGCGGCGGGGGCGGACGGGGGTATAGGAGCCCCCCTCGGTTCCACCACGCCACGACCCGCCATGCTCCCGATCAGCCAGCGCATCGCCGACGAACTCCAGGTCCGCGAAGCCCAGGTCGCCGCCACCATCGCGCTGTTGGACGAAGGCTCCACCGTCCCCTTCATCGCGCGCTACCGCAAGGAGGCCACCGGCGGCCTCGACGACACGCAGCTCCGCACCCTGGAGGAACGCCTCGGCTACCTGCGCGAGCTGGAGGACCGCCGCAAGACGATCCTGTCGTCCATCGCCGAGCAGGGCAAGCTGACGCCGGAACTGGACCTCCAGATCCGCCAGGCGGACACCAAGACCCGCCTGGAGGATCTCTACCTCCCCTACAAGACCAAGCGCCGCACCAAGGCGCAGATCGCCCGCGAGGCCGGGCTGGAGCCGCTCGCCGACCTCCTGCTGGGCGACCCCACGAAGGCCCCGGAGGCGGAGGCCGCGGCCTTCATCGACGCCGAGAAGGGCGTCGCCGACGCCAAGGCGGCGCTGGACGGCGCCCGCCACATCCTGGTGGAGCGCTTCGGCGAGGACGCCGAGCTGGTCGGCAGGCTGCGCACCACCATGGCCGAAAAGGGCAAGGTCTCCTCCAAGGTCATTGAGGAGAAGCGCGCCGAGGGCGCCAAGTTCTCCGACTACTTCGACTTCGACGAGCCGTGGGCGAAGGTGCCGTCGCACCGCGCGCTGGCGCTGTTTCGCGGCCGGGCGCAGGGCGTGCTCGACCTGAACCTCGACCTGGAGGTGCCGGAGGGCGAGAAGCATCCGGCGGAGCGCACGATCGCGGCGCACACCGGCATCCAGGACCAGGGCCGGCCCGCCGACAAGTGGCTGTCCGACGTGGTGCGCTGGACCTGGAAGCTGAAGATCGGCCCGCACATCGAGACCGACCTGATGGGGAGCCTGCGCGAGAAGGCCGAGGACGAGGCGATCCGCGTCTTCGCCCGCAACCTGCACGACCTGCTGCTGGCCGCCCCGGCCGGCATGCGCGCAACCATCGGCCTCGACCCCGGCATCCGCACCGGCGTGAAGGTCGCCGTGGTCGACGCCACTGGCAAGCTGGTGGAGACCACCACCATCTACCCGCACCAGCCCAGGAACGACTGGGACGGCTCCATCGCCGCCATCGCCGCGCTGGCGGTGCGCCACAAGGCGGAGCTGATCGCCATCGGCAACGGCACGGCGTCACGCGAGACCGACAAGCTGGTCGCCGACCTGTTCGCCCGGCACCCGGAGCTGAAGCTCTCCAAGATCATGGTGTCGGAGGCCGGCGCCTCGGTCTACTCCGCGTCCGAGACGGCGGCGCTGGAGTTCCCGCAGCTCGACGTGTCCCTGCGCGGCGCCGTCTCCATCGCCCGCCGCCTGCAGGACCCGCTGGCCGAGCTGGTGAAGATCGAACCGAAGTCCATCGGCGTCGGCCAGTACCAGCACGACGTGGCGCCGCAGAAGCTGGCGAAGTCGCTGGACGCGGTGGTCGAGGACTGCGTGAACGCGGTCGGCGTCGACCTCAACACCGCGTCGATCCCGCTGCTGACCCGCGTCTCCGGCCTCAACGAGACCATCGCCCGCAACATCGTCGAGTACCGCGACGCCAACGGCGCCTTCCGCTCGCGCAAGCAGCTGCTGGCGGTGCCGCGCCTCGGGCCGAAGACCTTCGAGCAGGCGGCCGGCTTCCTGCGCATCCGCGACGGCGAGACGCCGCTCGACGCCTCCTCGGTGCACCCCGAGGCCTACCCGGTGGTGCAGCGCATCCTGAAGACGTCCGGCCGCGAACTGGGCTCGGTGATCGGCGACGCGCGCTTCCTCCGCTCGCTCAGCCCGGAGGAGTTCACCGACGAGCGCTTCGGCGTGCCGACGGTGGAGGACATCCTGAAGGAGCTTGAGAAGCCCGGCCGCGATCCCCGCCCCGAGTTCAAGACCGCCGAGTTCAAGGAGGGCGTCAACGAGCTGAAGGACCTCCAGCCCGGCATGGTGCTGGAGGGCGTGGTGACCAACGTCACGGCCTTCGGCGCCTTCGTGGACGTCGGTGTGCACCAGGACGGCCTCGTGCACATCTCGCAGCTGTCCAACACCTTCGTGAAGGACCCGCACGCGGTGGTGAAGGCGGGCGACATCGTGAAGGTGAAGGTCCAAGAGGTGGACATCCCGCGCAAGCGCATCAGCCTGACGATGCGCCTCGGCGAGCCGGCGGCCCGGCCGGCGCCCCAGGGCCCGCGCGAGGAACGCCGCGGCCCGCCGCCGGCCAGACCGCAGGGTAGCCGTCCTGCCCCGAAGCCGCAGCCGGCGAAGAAGCCGGAACCAGCCGCCGACGGCACCCTGGCCGACGCGTTCGCGCGGGCGCTGGCGGCGCGGAAGGGCTAAAGATAAGGCCCCTCCCCCGCGAGGGGGGAGGGGCTTATTGCATTACGCCAACCGCCCCTGCACCCACTGCACCAGCGCCGCCGCCGGCATCGCACCCGCCGTCCGCGCGATCTCCCGCCCCTTGTGCACCAGCGCCAGCGTCGGGATGCTCTGCACCCCGAACATCGCCGCCAGTTGCTGCTCCTCGTCGGTGTTGACCTTCACCAGCCGCACACGCGGTTCCAGCGCCTGCGCCGCCTGCTCGAACGCCGGCGCCATCGCCCGGCACGGGCCGCACCACGGTGCCCAGAAGTCGATCAGCAGCGGCAGGTCGCCCTTCTCCGCGTGCGCCCGAAACCGCTCGGCCGTCAGCGCAACCGGGTGGCCGTCGAACAGGGCGTGATGGCACTGTCCACACTTGCCGCGGCCGACGGGCTTGTTGTCGGGGATGCGGTTGACGGTGTCGCAGTGCGGGCAGACGACGTGCATGGCTCCACTCCTTCAGCTTTCCCTGATGTAAGCGGCGCCCGCGCACGAAAAAAGCCCCTCCCCCGCGGCAACGGGGAAGGGGCCAGGATGGAGAGTCTACAGTGGAGCGTCAGCTCATTCCGCCGCCACCAGGAAGCGGTGCTCCCCGGGCTCGTGCTCCTCGTCCACGGCGGATGGAACGAGGCCCAGCGTGCGGCCGACCTCGTCGACGGTCGGCTGGCGCCGGTAGCCGGCGACGTAGCGCTCCAGCGCCGCCAGGCATTCCGCGACCGTCCCGGAGCCCACCGCCTTGCAGTCCTCGAAGGCGTAGGGGTCGGGACGGAACCAGTGCGTCAGGTACGCCTCTTCGGATCCGCCGGGGGTTCCGGTCAGAGACAGGGTGAGGGCGAAGCGGCCCTCGTGCCCGATGCGGGCGTGCGCCGCGCGCAGTCGGGCCTGGACCTCCTCGATGGTCATGGCTTTCGTGGTCCTTCTCATGTCAGGCCGCCCTTTCCGCCGGCTGGAGTTCCTCCGCATGCCGCGCCCACTCGGCGTCGCGGGCCAGCAGGTCCACCATCCGGCGCACCGCGCCGGCCGTGTCGGCCGGGGTGTCGGGGCGCAGGTGGCGGGACAGCTGCATCGCCATGCCGTCGGCCTCCGCCTCCACCCAGCGGGCGAACTGGCGGTGCCGCTGGGCGCGGTCCCAGTACCAGCGCGGCAGCTGGGCGTGGCGTCGTTCCATGTCGCCCTCCCAGGCGGCCATGCGGAACAGGCCACTAGGGGAGCGTTCGACGTAGGTGGATGCCATGGGCGTCACTCCGCGGCTTCGCGGGACTCCTCGCGCTTGATGATCTCGGCCTTCTTCTGGGCGAACAGGCCGGTGATGCGGTGCTGCGCCGCCTTGTCCACCGCGCCGATCTCGCGCAGGCGGGTGCCGACGCCGGCGCGCCAGACCTCCTCCAGGTCGTCGAGGTCGATGCAGGCGTTCAGGCGCTTCTTCACCTCCGCTTCGAAGGCGGATATCGCGTCCGGCTGCAGATCCGGGTTGGACTTGGCGGCAAAGAAGGCTTCCGACTCCTCGCGGTACTTGGAGTCGTCGAACTGCCCCATGTAGACGTCGGCGGCGAGGCCGATCTGCAGCAGGCACTTGCCCACCGCGTCGGTCATCGACATCTTGAAGCACTCGTCGTCTGGCGCCTCGATGCCGTTGCGCCGGCGCACCATCTCCGTGCCGCCCCACTGCGGGCCGGTCCAGCACTTCTCGCCGCTGGTCGGATCGATGTACCAGACGCGGGCGCAGATGAAGATCATGCGCTCGGCGATGGTCCAGTCCATCTGCTCGTAGCCCCAGCCCTTGCCGACCGGGCCGAACACCTCGGTCATCATCTGGAAGCGCCAGGTCGGGTCGATCTGCGTGCCGCGGAAGCCGCCGGCGCGGGTGAACGGCTTGGTGGCCTTCGGATCGGTCCGCTTCAGCCGGTTCCACAGGTCGAGGTTGTCGAGGCGCACCACGTTGCCGGTGGGCGCGTCAACTTTGGTCTCCGCCTTCTCGGCGTCGGCCACGGTGTCGGTCTTGCTCATACGTCCCATCGCAGGGATCCCCTATACAAGCTGTTCGTCTTTCCCCTCACCCCAGCCCCCGTCCAGCGCGGCGGACAGGCTGAGGTCAGGGGACAGGGCCGGTTCCCAGATTTCCACGCGCTGCAGCGTCCGCCGGGGCGGCTCGCCGTAGCGCAGGCTCAAACGCCCCTCGCGGTCGCGCGCGAGGTACAGGCCGGCGACGAACGCCACCTTGGCGTCGGCCGGCATCAGCGCCTTCAGGGCGGCTTCCGCCTCACGGCACTCCAGTGCCGCCGGGCGGCGCTCCACCAGCGTGGCGGCAAGCGCGGCGAAGCGGTTGTGCCGCTCCATGTTCACCACCCGCAGCGTCTCGTAGCGTGGCGCATCGGCGGGCAGCGGATCGCTCGGCTCCACGTCGTTCGCCACGTGCCACCAGAAGGCCGAGAGATTGGCGAGCAGCCGGTCGCACTCGACCTCCGAGCGCCGCACCCGCATCAGCGAATGCCCGGTCGGCCGCAGGATCGACAGCAGGCCGCGCTCCATCCCGGTCGCCAGGAACTGGTGCTGGAGCTGCCAGTGGTAGCGCTGCGCCAATTCCGCGTCCGACTGGAAGCCGCCGGAGAACTTCGCCTCCACCAGCGTGTCCGGCGTGCCGACCGGCGCGCCGTCCCAGCTCAGGAAGTCGGGGTGGGCGACCAGCCAGTCGTGCTCAGGGTGGACGGCGGTGTCCTCGGCGGGGATGCAGGGAACACCGGTGGCGTGCTCGACGAAGCGCGGGTGCAGGTGCTCGGTGGCGATGCCGATCTGCACGGCGGCCACCAGATCGAGGTTGGCCGGCTCGGCGCGCCCGGTCTTCTCGCGCCACAGCGCGAGCCAGTCGCCGGCCATCACGCGCCCGGCGTCGGACGAACCGATCCGCCCGGCCCGCAGGGCCTTCTGCCGCTCCGTAATCGCCATGCCACGCCGTCCGATGCGAGTTTGCAGCTACTCCGGCGTTAACCATGGCGCCGGACCCTAAATATGGCTGCTTTTTCGCATCGTTCAAGAACAAAAAGAGAACCTACAGCGTGGCCGTAAGGTGCGAAGGATCGAAGATTCGAGACGCCGAAATGGAATGGCCCAGCTTGAGCTTCCCACCTCGCCCTTTCGTCTTCGCGGCAAGAACGGAAATGCGGAGGTTTCAGCCTACCCGCAACCTACTCCTTCAACGCCCGCACCACGTGCACCGCCACCCCGGCGACGTGCGCGTCATCCAGCGGCGTCGGCGAACAGTCGGGATCGGTGGACACCGGCAGCAGGTGCGGCGGGAAGAAGCGGTAACCGCACACGGTGTGGTCCGACACGGTGACCACCACGTCTCCCGGCTTCGGCGGCAGAAGGTCGGGCGGTTCCAGCACCACACGGTCGTTGGGCAGCACGCCCGCCGCGTTCAGGCTGCGCGAGCCGATCTTCAACGCGAAGGCGCGGCGCGAGGCCGGGCGATCCACCGCAACGGACGGGCTGCCGTCGCGCAACGCCGCCGCGAGGTACGCCTCCCCCGCCCGCCGGCCCAGCGCCATCAGCGCGTGCACTTGGTCCAGGTCCAGCAGCGGCACCCGGCACACTGCCGGATAGGCGCCGTCGTCGAGGAAGCGCGGCTCCGCCCCGGCGACACGGGCGAGCCGGCCGATGGTGTCGGCGCTGGGCAGGCTGGCGCCCACCGGATCGCGCAGGAAGCGGGTGAGGTTGGTCGGCGTCACCCCGGCCGCGCGCGCCCAGGCCCCGGCGCTCCAGCCGTGCGCCTCCATGACGCCGGTCATCCAGCGCAGCAGCGCCCGCCGTGTGTTGTCCATGCCCGCACCCCTGACCTTTCGAGACCTGCCAGAAAGGTGCATGGGCTCTGCGCATTCGCAAGGGATTCCCCTGGGGTGACCCAAATAGTCACCTTCCGACGTGCAAAGTCGCAGGAGGGGTATCAGACGCCGACGTCGCGTTCCAGGTTGGCGATCAGCGTGCCCAGCAGCCGCATCGCCTCGCGCTTCTCCTTATCGTCGAGGCCCTGGGCAGCGGCGTCGCTGGCGTCGCGGGCCAGCGCCGTCACCGACTCCTCCAGCGCGCGGGCGCGCTCGGTCAGGAAGATCAGCACGCGGCGGCGGTCCTCCGGATCCGGCTCGCGGCGGATCAGATCGTCGCGCTCCATACGGTTCAGCGTGTTCGCCATGGTCGGCTGCTCGACCTGGACGATGCGACACAACTCCGCCTGGCTGATCCCCTCGCGTTCCCACAGCGCCAGCAGCGCCGGCATCTGGCCGGGAAACAGCCCGTGCTGGCCCAGCCGCCGCTCCAGCGCCCGCGTGAACAGACGGCCGAGGTAGTTGACTTGATACCCAAAGGAGTCAGTACGACGCAAGGACATGACGGGTTCCGGACCGGAAGTTTCCCCCAAGGGCGAAGGGGCTTTGGTCTTACCACTCTTCGACACGGCACGAAAGTGGAAGCAACACGCTGCGTGTCACACCGTCCCCTGCCCTTCGCCCGGCTGGACAAGCGGGATTGCCCGCGTAGACTTCCCCAAAAAATGAAAACAGGATCCGACGCTCCAAAACACGTCGACCATCCGGATATGGGAGAAAACTGCATGCGCAGCATGGTTTGGGCGTTGAGAAGCCTAGCGGTGGCCGCCGGGCTGGTCTTTGGTGCGCCCGCCTTCGCCTACGACGGCATCGTCGAGAAGAAGGTCTTCGAGATGCCGAGCTACACGACGCTCGGCGGCGAGACCATCAAGAACGTGCGAATCGGCTGGGAGAGCTACGGCACCCTCAACGCCGCCAAGGACAACGCCATCCTCGTCACCCATTACTTCAGCGGCACCTCACACGCTGCCGGCAAGTACAAGGCCGAGGACAAGGTGCCCGGCTACTGGGATGCCATCATCGGCCCCGGCAAGCCGCTGGACACCGACAAGTACTTCATCATCAGCTCGGACACGCTGGTCAACCTAGGCGCCAAGGACCCGAACGTCGTCACCACCGGCCCGGCCAGCATCAACCCCGACACCGGCAAGCCCTGGGGCATGAGCTTCCCCGTCGTCACCATCCGCGACTTCGTGGAGGTGCAGAAGGCGCTGGTCGAGAGCCTGGGCATCAAGACCCTGCACGCGGTGATGGGGGCCTCCATGGGCTCGCTCCAGGCGTTCGAGTGGGGGGCGGCGCATCCCGAGATGGTCAAGCGCCTCGTTCCGGTGATCGGCGGCGCGGAGGCCAACGCCTTCCTCATCGCCTGGCTCAACGTCTGGGCCGCGCCGATCAAGCTCGACCCGAACTGGAACAACGGCGACTATTACGGCAAGGCGGAGCCGGTGAAGGGCCTCGCCGAGGCGTTGAAGGTGGTGACGCTGCAGGCCAATTACTGGCAGTGGTTCGACGGCAAGTTCGGCCGCAAGTTCGCCGAGGAGGGCAAGGACCCGCGTGCCGCCATGGCCAACCAGTTCGAAGTGGAAGCGTTCCTCGACAAGGCCGCGGCGGCCCGTGCCGCGACCAGCGACGCCAACCACTTCCTCTATCTGGTGAAGGCCAACCAAACCTTCGTCACCGGGCATGGCGCCTCGCTGGAAGAGGGCTTGGCGAAGCTGAAGATGCCGGTGCTGCTGATCCCCTCGGCCAACGACATCGTGTTCTTCGCGGACGAGAACATGCGGTCGCTGAAAGACAAGCTCGGCAAGATCACCAAGGTCGAGTACAGCGAGGCGATCACCGGCCCGATGGGCCACGTGGACGGGCTGTTCAACATCGCCAAGGCCGGGGACACCATCGCCAAGTTCCTGGCGCAGTAAGGTGCTTTTGCCCCCACCCCATCCCTCTCCCGCGACAGCGGGGGAGGGTCAGGGAGGGGGCATCACTTCACATTCAATCCCCCGGCAACGGCCCGACATAGTGCGGCATCAGCTTCGCCTGATCGCCAACCCACACGCTGCACATCCCTTCGGGCTCCTCGAAGAAGTACACCTTCCCCGGCTTGCGCTTGTTCTGCGGGTCGACGAGGTTGGCGCCGCCGGAGAACGCCACGCCGAAGGTGCGCTTCGGCGTGCGCGCCCAGTAGAAGCCGTTCATCTCCTGGATGAACGCGCCACGCCGGCACAGCTCCGACAGCTTGGCGTCCAGTTTCGCCAGTTCCGGCACGTCCTTCGGCAGGCGGTAGACGACCTGCGCGCGCCTGATCCGCGTGCGCGGCGGCGGAGGCTGCGGCGTCACGTACAGGTTCAGGATGCCGCGCTGATGGCCGGGATCGGTGCGCTCCGGTTGCTGCTCGGCCAGAGCCGGCGCCGCCAGCAACAGCAGTCCGACGCACAGCCTTCGCATCACCGGACCGACGGGTTGTTGGCGACGAAGGCGATGTACGGCAACCGACGCAACGCATCCGCGGCCATCAGGTAAGCCAGCGCGAAGGCCAGCAGCGAAGCCAGGAAATAGCCGTAACCGTACCATGCGAAGCCAAACTCGCTGAACAGCAAGGTCAGCCCGGCGTTGGCGGCCAGATAGAAGACCTGCACGAACAGATTCCGCAGCCGCAGGTCGAAGTAGGCCAGGATGATCGTGGTGAACATGAACAGCACCTGGAAGAACGCCCCCAGCGTGCCGAAACGGAACATGCCGATCTGCGTGTAGTTCAGGCCCAGCGCGCTGACGATGGTCGGCGCCAGGAAGATGGTGATGGCGCACACCGCGCCCTGCAGGATGATGAGGTTGCGCGCACTCTCCAACAGCGCACGGATGATCGCCGTGTGGTTCCGTGCGATCTGGGCGTACGTCGCGTGCTGCTGGATGTCGCGGTAGAAGGCTTGGTAGCGTTCGAAGAAGCGGGTCTCGACGTTGACGGTGAACATGGTCAGCGCCGGCACGATGGTCAGGCAGGCGATGAACATGGCGCTGTCGTAGGCGGTGTAGATGACCATGGAGCCGGTCACCACCTCGCGCTCCGGCGCGCTCCACATGATCCACTTGTCCACCCAGACCGCCACGTTGCCCACCAGCCCGATCAAAGCGAGGTCCCAGTAGCGCCGGAAGTAGGACAGGAAGGCGAAGATCCGCGCCACCTTGTACGGATATTCGGCGAAGACGCGGGCGATCAGCGCGAACTGGATGCCGGCCAATCCAATGTTGGCACCCCACACCATACCGGTCCCGCCGAACACCACGCCCAGCCCGACCGTCGCCAGGAAGCTCAGCAGCATCCCCGCGCCGAACGCCGTGGTGACCATCACGTAGTCCTTCAGCGCCGACAGGAAGATCGACACCACCCAGATACCGCAGACCAGGAAGAAGTTGACCAGCGCGGCGTGCATCATCGCCGGCGGCAGGTCGCTGAGGAACAGGTAGAATGGCCCCGCCGTCAGCGCCGCCAGCGCGTACGCCACGCCCAGGTTGGCCAGCAGCATGCCGGGCGCGGTGTCCACCTGTTTCAGATAGATGGCGTCGGCGAGGTAGCGCGTGGCGATCAGCACCAGCGGCCCGGTCAGCACCACCGAGAAGCAGAAGTTGTAGATGGTGACGACGCGGAACAGCATCAGCTCCGCCTCCGGCGCCACGTCGCGACCGACGAGGTTGATGCCGGCGATGGCCAGGATGGTGAACATCCACGGCCCCGAGGAGATGAAGGCGGAATGCGCGTAGCCCTGCAGGACGCCCAGCAGGTCGTCGCGGCGCGCCAGCTTGCGCAGGGTGAAGCCGATGCCAGCCATCAGGCGGCCCCCAGAGAAAGATTGGGCACCTGGGAATCAGGCAGGACGATATGCTCGTCGTAGAGGTCGCGGTAGATGCGGTCGATCTCCACCTTGTCGTAATAGAGGCGCACCCGCTCCCTGATCGCCGTCGCGCAACGCTCGCGCCAGATCGGGTCGAGCAGCAGCGCGCGCAGCTCGCGCGCCGTCTCCAGCGGCGACGCCAGCGCGGTGACGGCACCGCCGGCGCCCAGCGGCGGCTCCTCGTCCGGCCGGCCGAGGAGGAGTTCGGAGCAGGAGCCGACGTCGGTCGCCACCGTCGGCACGCCGGATGCCCCGGCCTCCAGGATCACCAGCGGCTGCGCCTCCGACACCGAGGTCAGCGCAATGGCGTCCACCTTGCCGAGCCAGTCGGTGAGCTTGACGCGGCCGGCGAAGATCACCGTGTCCTCCAGGCCCAGGTGGGCGACGATGGTGCGGCACTCCTCGACGTACTGCGGATCCTCCTCCAGGGGGCCCAGGATCATCGCCTTCAGGTCGGGGATGTCCTCACGCAGGATGCCGGCGGCCCGGACGTAGGTCTTCACGTCCTTGATCGGCACCACGCGGCCGATCAGCGCGATGGTCGGCGACCGCGGGGCCGTGTCGCGCACGACCTTGCTGTAGCCGGCGTAGTCGATGCCGTTCGGGATGATCTTGAGCTTCGCCGGGTCGGCGCCCTGGCGGCGCTGGAACTCCTGATTGCCGCCGTACAGCGTGATGATCCGGTCGCAGGCGTCGTAGCAGGCCTTCGAGTAGCTGGCGAAGGTGTCGAGCCATAGGTCGCGCAGGTCGCGTTTCTTCTTGTCCACCGACAGGCTGACATCGGCGCCCTCGAACAGCCATTCGGCCATCAGGATCTCGATGCGGCGCTCGTTGGTGTAGATGCCGTGCTCGGTCAGCAGCACCGGGCGCCCGGTCTCCAGCTTGGCCCGCGCCGCGAACAGCCCGGCGTAGCCGGTGGAGATGGCGTGGTACACCCGCGCCTTGGGCATCGGCGCCAGCATGGTCGCGAACAGTCCGCCCATCAGCGCCCGCAGGCCCCAGAAATACTCGAGGAACGAGGCATCGGGCAGCGTCCCCTCGTAAAGCCGCACCACCATGCGGAACGCATCCTCGGAGTTCAGCAGCACCCGCCGGCCGATCCGCCCACGTTTGGGCGCCAGCAGCTTCGCCACCGCGGCCACCTCCGCCAGCCCGCCGCCCTGCTGGAGGCAGCGCAGCGGCTCCTCCAGGCGGCGGAACAGCTCGCCCTGGCCCGGCATCCACGGCCAGCCCGCGTCCGGGTCCTGTAGGTAGACGTGGGTCAGCCCGGTGACGTTGCCCGGCAGTTCGTAGGCCAGCTTGCGGGTGCTGCGGTCGGCGACCAGCGCCACGACGTGGAAGGTCAGGTCCGGGTGCGCTTTGATCAGGTCGTGCGTCCAGGTCGACACGCCGCCCGCCACGTACGGGTACGAGCCCTCCATCAACAGGCAGACGTCAGCCGTGTCTGTCATGCGGCCTCCGCCAGCCCGTTCCAGAGCGCGACCACGTCGCGCAGCGTGTCCGGCAGCTCCGCGTCCGGTCCCAGGATCTCCGGCCGCTGGGCGCAGAGCCCGCGCAGGTCGCCGAAGCGGCCCAGGCGGAACAGGCTTTCCGCGTACCACACCAGCAGTCGGCGGTCCGAGGCGCTCGCGACCAGTGATTCCAGCGTGTCGGCTGCCTCATCCACGAGGTCGAGGCGCAACAGCAGCCGGCCGAAGTCGTGGCGGATCTCGTCGTCGTCCGGCGCCATGGCGACGCAGGCGCGGTAGCCGTCCAGCGCCTTCTGCCGCACCTCGGCCTCGCGGTTGGCGTCCAGCAGGCCGCAGAACGCGTAGTCGTCCAGATGCCGGGCCAGCGCGACGCGCGTCGCCACGTCCTGCGGGTTGCTGGCCACCGCCTTGTCGAGGCTCTGCCAGCGCTCGTTGAATTCGTGCTCAACGCGCGCGGTGGCGGTCGCCGCCTGCACGCGCACCGAGGGGTCGGCGTCGGACAGCCCCAGCTTCAGCGCCGGCGTGAAGGCCGGGCGGAAGTGCCGCGCCACCAGCGCGATCACCGCCTGCTTCTGCTGCGGCGTGCCGACCGCCATCACGTCGGTGAAGGACTCCGCGGCAGCGAGGTGCGCCTGCTCGCGGCCGGAGACGATCAACTCGTACAGCTCCTGCGCCGGCTCGACCTGGCTCTCCGGGAACAGCGACAGGTACCAGTCCTGGAAGCCCATGGCGTACCGGCTGAAGACCGCGAACAGCAGCGAGCAGCCCAGCGTCGCCGCTGGCCCCATCGGTCCAAGGAACAGCGTGGTCACCGCCAGCAGCCCCGGCAGCCGCAGGTCCAGCCCGCGCCGCCGGCGCCACGGCAGCCACGCCGTCAGCAGCGCCGTCAGCCCGAGATGCCCGACCACGGCGCCGTATGCCGCCCCCGGCACCGGCCAGAAGCCCAGCGCCAGCAGCGTGACGCCAGCCTCGGCGCCAAGCGCGAGGAGCGCAACAACGACGAACCCCGCGGTGCCGAGGCGCGGGGCTTCGTTGGGGAGAAGGGCGTCGCTCACCCCACCTCCCCCACGCGTTCGGCGATGAACTCGATGCGCAGGCCGGACAGCGGGCGCGGCAGGGTGGCGCGCACCGCGGTCTCCAGCTTCGCGGCGACCACCCGCGCCTGCTCCACCGGGGTGCCGGGCAGCACCACGCCGTACACGGTGCCGCTGTTGCCGAAGTCGCCGGCGAGGTCGGTGTCACGCAGGCTCGCGCGCACCGCCTTGCCGATGGCCGCCGCCACCTCGTGGCGCTGGTGCGTGCTGAGGCGCGCCATGCCCGAGGGCTTGATGGTCACCATCGTTGTCTCGAAGCCCAACCGGCGCCCAAGGTGCCCGAGGAACACCGCCTGCCGACCGATGTAGTCGGAGGTGTAGAGCGTTCCTCCCTCGGTGGTGACGCGCTGCGCCGCCGCCTCGCGGTACTGGCGCGCCTTGCCGAGCGCCGTGCCGATCCATTCGCACAGGATGCGGAAGTTCTCGACGCTGTTGACGCTGAGGTCCATGAACCCCAGGCTTTCAACCTTCACCATGCCGACGACGGTGCCGGTGTCTTCACTGACCAACGGGCCGGCGAGGATGCCCTCGCCCTGCAGGATGCGCTCGTCTTCGGGGCGCGCCACGCACAGGAAGCGCTGGCGCCCCACCACCGTCTCGAAGACGGGCGAGCCGGCATCGAACCAGCGGGCGTAGCTGTCGTCGTCCTCCCAGCCATCGTTGGTGACTGATTCCAGCACGTCGTTGTTCAGCAGGAACAGCGAGAACTTGTCCGGCTTGATCACGGTACGGATCAGGTCGGCGATGCCCAGCATGATCTCGCCCTCGTCCAGCTTGTCGATGGACTTGGCGGCCTGGTAGAGCGTGACGACCGTGCGCAGCTGGCCGGCGACGCGGGTCTCCAGGCTTTCCTTCACCGTCTTCAGCTGGCGGTAGGAGCGCGCGATGGCGTCGGCCTCCTTGCGCGACAGCTCCATGCCAGCACGCAACTCCTCGCGTTCGCGCAGTTGGCGCATGCGCAGCTCGCCGAACAGCACCGCGGCGACCAGCCACAGGATCGGCTCGCGGCTGACCGCGTAGAGGTACTGATAGAAGTCCTGGGAGATCAGCTGCTCCGGCATGTTGCCGAGCCGCAGTGCCAGCGTGGCGGCGATGGCGGCCAGTACGCCCTCGCCGGTGCCGTACTGCACGGCCAGCAGCAACACCGGCACCCAGAACGGATGCGGCTGCACCCCGCCGAAGCGCGTGCCGCCCAGCAGCGCGTCCACCGCCAGCGCGGCGCCGAAGAACAGCACCAGTTCGACCAGCGCGGCGCGGCGGAAGCCCAGCAGGCGCGGCGACGCGTCGTCGCGCACGGAGGGGGCGGCGTCCGGGGTCGGATCCGGGTCCAGGGTGGAGGCGCTGCTCATGCGTGCAAGGTCCGCGTCGCGTGCATCCGTCCGATCTTGGCGCGGTACGGATAGCAAGTGGTTAATGCCGCCACAGCAGGTACCCTCCCACCGCGTCCACGGTGCTGCCGGTGCCGCGGGTGGTGCTGATGGTGTGGCTGGCGCGCAGGCCGGTCTCCAGCCCGTCCAGCATCTCGTACCCGACCATCCCGGCGGCGAACGGCCCGCCCTTGCTGAAGCGGTCGTAGGACCATCCCGCCTGCAGCGCATAGCGGAATCCGCTGTCGTAGCTGTCCTCGACCGCCACCTGCAGCGAGTGCACCTCGCGCCGCGCCACCGGCAGCGGGACGTAGAGGTTGCCCAGCGGATCGAACCGCTCGGCCCGACGGATCACGTACTCCGCGTCCAGCACGTAGGCCAGCGACGCGATCGGCCGTTCCATCAGGAAGGTGTAGCGCAGCGATCCCTCCACCGACGCCGAGCGCGCCAAGTCATTCTGCCCCGCCAGCCCGTAGCGGTTGAGCGCCCCGCCCAGCGTCGCCCCCCAACGCTCCGAGATGCGCTGCTCGCGCAGGACCGATAGGCGGTCGCGCCGGCCGGCATCGACGATGCCCTCGACGAAGGCGTAGGTCGGCTCACTGACCGCAAGGCTGAGGCGGGTCTGGCCCGTGGTGTCGCGCAGGTCGTGGCCGATGCCGATGCCCAGCGTCCGCGGCGCGGCAAACAGGCTGAGCCTCGATTGGTCGAGGTTGCCCCAGTCGTGCAGCAGGCTCATCTCGCCGCGCAGCCGTTGGCCGTGGAACGCCTCGAGCCGGCCGTCGGCGCGGCGCGTCTGATCGACGTCCAGCGTGCGGCGCTCGACCGTATACCGCAGCGTGCTGTTCCAGCCGACGTCCTGATTGCCGGTCAGACGGGTGATCCGCTGCACGTCGGCGTTCTTCACATGGAACAGGTCGAAGTCCAGCCGCGTCTGGTCGCCGTACTCGCGCAGCAGGCGCTTGCGGGCGTCGAGCGCCGGCTTGTTGTCGGGGCTGAGGTCCAGGGCGCGGCCGTACAGCGTCACCGCCTCGCGCCAGCGCCCCTGCCGCTCGGCCACCTGGGCCAGCAGGTCGACGGCCTCGCGGTCCGCCGGGTCGCGCTCCAGCATGGTACCGAGCAGCGTGCGCGCCGCACCGACGCGGCCGTCCTCCATCATCGTCACGGCGCGGAAGTAGTCGAGCCGCCGCTCCGCCGTCTGGTCCTCCGCGCTGGGCGCGGCAGCGCGCGGAGCCGGGGCGAAGGCGACGCGCACCCCGTCGCGATCCATGCCCACCGTGGCGGCGACGTCCGGCGCCAGCACCAGCAGCAGGCTGTCGTAGCCGTACTGCACGCCGTCCACCCAGCCGGACAGCCGCTCGGCGATGGAGTCCACGCGCGCGTCGCCGATGGGCTTGCTGAAGCGCAGCGTCAACTCGCGCCCGTCCTGCGCGTGCTCGGCCTTCACCGCGCCGGGCCAGGACAGGACGAGCGAGGCGGCGGCCTCCTGGCGCTCGGCGGCGATGCGCATCTGCGCGTGCGCAGGGGTGCTGAGGAGCAGAGCGACAACAAGGATCAGACCCCTCCCCCAGCCCCGCTGGGGGAGGATGGGTGGGGGCAGCGGCTTCGCGGACACCCCGTAGCCCCCACCCTTCCCATGCTCCGCATGGGCCCCTTCCCTCCCCCGCCGGAGGCGAGGGAGGGGGTCAGTCGCCAAGCACATGGCGCGCCTCCTTCAGCCGGCGGTTCTCGATGAGCATGGCGGCGTAGTCGGCTCGCAGTTGGCGGTCGTTGGGGCGGGCGCGGAGCAGCGCGTCGAACAGGGCAACGGACTCGTCTATACGGCCCAGACGATGCAGCAGATTGGCCTCGGTCTGGCGCACCGCATCGCTGCGGTTCGGCATCGCCTGGACCTGCGCCAGCGCGCGGCGTTGGTACGGCTCGGCTTCCTTCGGCCGCTTCTGGGCGACCAGCGCCTCGCCCATGAAGTAGTTGGCCTCGTAATCGCCGTCGGAGCGCGCCAGCAGCCGGCCGAGCGCCCGCTCGGCATCGGCGAAGCGCGCCTCGCCGTAGGCGGTCATGCCGACCTGCCGCAGCGCCTCGGCATCGTCCGGCCGCAGCGCCATCACCGCCCGCCACGCCTCGCCGGCCGCCCCGGTCTGCTTCTCGCGCTCGGCGAGACGGGCCCAGCGGCGCAGCTTCTCCGGATCACGTTCGCCGGGCAGTGCGGCGCGCACCGCGGCGCCCAGTTCGGCCGGCTTGCCGGCGTTGGCCAGTGCCTCGATGTAGGGACCGCGCAACGCCCCCTCGCTGCCCCGCGCGGCCAGCGCCGCAGCGACACGCTTGGCTCCGCCCAGCTCGGCCAGCTTGTCGTACCACGCGCCCTGCTCGGCCGGCGTTGCGGCGCGTGCGCGCGTCTCCAGCCAGTCGAGCGCCGGTCCACCGGGCCGCGGCCCCCACAGGAACAACAGTTGACGCACGTCCGGCCCGTCGATGCCCTGCTTGGCTGCCAGCGCGCGGAAGGTCGCCTCCGCCGCTGCCCGCTCGCCCATCTCCAGCAGGGTGAAGGCAATCCCGCGGCGGTCCTGCGCCGGCATGCGGTCATCGCCGGCCCGGGCCAGCAGGTGGCGGCGCAACTCGTCCTTGCGGCCGAGCTTGGTCAGCGTCTCTCGGTACAGGCTCTCCCACGCCCCGGCCGGTGCGGCGTCGGCGAGGCGCTTCAGCGCCGGCAGCGCCTTGGCCGGCCCGGCGGTGTCCACCAGCAGCCCGGTCATCGCGTCGCGCGCCTTCGGGTCGAGGCCCGGCCGCTCCAGAGCCGACGCCAGGAAGCCGGCAAGCTCTTCGACCGCGCCCGCCTTGGCGGCGAGGTCGGCGTAGGCGTACACCCATTCCATCCCGCGCGTCTCGGCCCGCGCCCGCACGTACGGCAGCGCCGCCCGGTAGGCCCGGCCGTCGATCAGCGTCTGGACGAGCTGATCCTTCTCCGCCTCGCCGACCGTGGGGTCGCCCAGACGGGCCGTCACGACGCGGGCCAGTTCCTCCGTCTCGCCGGACCCGGCGAGCGCGGTGACGTACAGCGCCAGCAGCTCCGACGCCCTGTCCTCGGCGACCAGCGCGCGCAGATGGCCCAGCGCGTCCTTCGGACGGCCGGCGGCGAGCAGCGCGTTGGCGAGCGCCAGCCGGCTGCGCGGCGTCGGCGCCTGGGCGTACACCCGCTCGGCCGCCTTCAGGGCCAGCGCGGCGGCGCCGCGCTCGGCGGC
The DNA here is from genome assembly GCF_050789165.1 of Azospirillum sp. Lineage (NCBI taxonomy): Bacteria > Pseudomonadati > Pseudomonadota > Alphaproteobacteria > Rhodospirillales > Azospirillaceae > Azospirillum > Azospirillum sp. Next base: position 115,375 of record NZ_JBOZRT010000110.1, on the reverse strand, counting down.
CAGCGACGCCACGTCCTGCAGCAGGCCCGGATCGAGGCGCGGACGCGTATCCAGCCACGCCGCCACCGTGTCGGCGTCGCCGCCCCTGGCGGCCAGCCGCACCCAGCCGAGGTCCGCGCTGTTCGACGGGCGCGCCGCCCGCCGCGCCTGAAACCACGCCAGCCCCTCCTTGACCCGGTCGAGGTCGAGAAACAGCAGGCCCAACTCCTCCAGCAGATCGTCGGGCACACGAGAGTCCGGTGCCAGCCGGTCGAATTCCGCGACGGCCCGCTCCTTGTGTCCGGTGCGGGTGAGCAGGCGGGTGGCGCTCAGCCGCTCGGCGAAGGTGCTGTCGCGGTCGGCGAGCGCCAGCCCGGCCCAGCGCGCCGCCGCCTCGCTGTCGCCGCGCGCCCAGGCGATCTCACCGGCCAGCAGCGGGCGCTCGGCCAGGAACGTGTCGCCCAGCTCGTCGATCAAGCGATCGAGGAACGCGCGGTCCTGGCCGCGGTAGGCGGTCTCGGCCAGCGACACCAGCGCCCAGTCGGGGATCAGGTGCAGGTCGCGCCGACGAGCCACGTCGAACGCGAGACGCGTCTGCCCGGCGTTGATGCTCAGCGCGATGAAGCGGCCGAGGGATGCGTCGTCGATCGGCTTGCCCTCGGCCCAGGCGCGCAACTGGCGCTGCGCCGCCTCGACCCGGCCCTGGGCGATCTCCAGGTCGATCAGCGTCAGTTCCAACGCCGGCTCGCGGCTGGCGCGCTCAGCGAAACGGGCGATCAGGCGATAGGCGTGGTCGGGGCGGCCGATCTCCATCATCAGGCCGGTGAGGCTGAGGATGGCATAGCTCGGCGGGTCTCCGGTCAGCCAGCGCTCAGCCCGGCGGAACGCCTCGTCGGCGCGGTCGAGATCGAGCAGCAGGCTGGTCAGGAGCACGCGCCCATCGTACTCGATGCCACCGTTCCGGCGGTCGTCGGCCGCGGCCAGCGTCTCCGCCGCCTCGGCCAAGCGGCCGCGCGCGGCGAGCAGCTGGCCAAGGTCCACCGACGCCTCGGCGTCGTCGGGCCGCAAAGCCACCAGCCGCTTCAGCGCCTCCGCCTGCCGGTCGAACTCGCCGTAGTAGCCATAGGCGTCGGCCAGCTCGCGGAAGGCGGCATCCGACGGCTTCAGCTGCGCGATGGCCTCCAGGTTGTCCAGGTAGTCGAACGGGCGCTGGGCGTGCTTGTACAGCGTGCCGAGCAGATCACGCCCCTCCACCTGGGCCGGCTCGTGGGCGACGTAGTCCTCCATCAGCGCGATGGCGCGGTCGACGCTGCCCTCGGCCAGATACAGCCGGGTCAGCGGCATCACCGTTCCCGCGCTGCGGTCGCCCTGGGCGTAGCGCGCCTCGTAGGCGGCGAGCGCCGGGGCGAACTCCTGGTCGCGGAAGCGCTGCAGGGCCAGCTCGCTGCCGCGCGGGATCAGCAGCAGGCTGACCGCGATGCCCGCCAGCAGCACCAGCACGACGACCACGAGGTTGGCGCGCATGGGCTCAGCGCCCCTCGCGCACGAAGCGCAGCGTCAACGGCGTCTCGGCCCCGGCCGCGACGGTGACCGTCAGGCGGCCGTCCGTTCCGGCCTCGGCGGCGCCCTGCCACAGCGCGCGGCCGTCGCGCTCGGCGCTCACGGTCCAGCGGCTGGGGCCCGGCACCCGCCACGCCATCGCGCCGGGTCCGAACCCCTGCGCCCGCACCGTGAAGCCACCGCCATCCACGGACAGCCCAGCCAGCGCCCAGCGCCCGTGCACCAGATAGGGCCGCGACGCGGCGGGATCCGTGTCGGCGCGGTCGATGTCGGCCAGGGCCACCACCGGCTCCGCCACCGCAGGGTCGAGCGCCACGTAGAGGCTGCCCTGATGGTGGCGCTGGCCGATCACGCCCACCGAGCGGGCGAAGTCCACGCCGCGGAACACCGCGCGATCGAAACGCAGCGTCGCGAGGTCGCCGCGGTCCATTACGCGCCAGCGCCCCGGCCCCTCGGCCACCAGCCGCGCGGTGTAGAAGCCATCGGCGATGGCGGCGTAGGCGGTGGCGGTGACCGGTGCCAGTTCCGCGGCTTCCGCAAACGCGAGGTTCTTCTTCAGCGCGTTGACGCTGGCCAGCTTCTGGCCGGAATACATGTGGTAGTAGATGTTGAACGGCTTGAGCCGCACCGGCGTCTCGGTGCCGCGCACGGTGTGGACGAGGTTCTGGAAGCCGAAGAAACGGCTGCTCCACAGGTCGGTGTAGGTGTTCTCGTTGCTGGTCGCGGAGTAGATCTGCCGCTCCGCCCCAACCGGCACGCCGATGGGCGACACCGAGGTGAGCGACGGGTACTCCGGGTCGTAGCGGGTGTCGCCGCCGTTCATGTTGCGGGCGCCCGCGCGGCGCGTCTCGACGACCGCCGCCTCGAAGGGCGTAGTGTCGCCCGGCCACTGGATCAGCCGCGCCGTCTTGCCCTCCGGGGCCAGCCTGGAGAAATACTCCAGCGAGCCGCCGATCTCCTGCCTGAGGTCGAACGGCGTCTGCAGGAAGGCGCGCGGCACGGCGTACCGCCCGATGTCCGCGCCGGGGGCGGATTCGGCCACCTCGCCGACGTTCTCGTAGTGGTCGTCCGTCCCGCCCTTGCGGAAGCGGGCGAGAAAGCCGCCCTTGCGCGCCGGCGCCCGGTCCCTGAACTCCTCCTCCCTGGCCGGGTCGTAGTCCTTGAAGAAGCCCCAGAAGAACGGATGCGTCCAGGTGTGGCTCGCCGGCTCCACCTGCGGCAGGGCGAACAGGCGCTTGGCGACGGCGAGCGCCTGCGGCGTTCCCTTCCACGCGGCGTCCAGGTCGCCGACGATGGGCGCGACGGTGACCGGCAGGTCGGGGTGCGCCTCGATCGCCTCCTTCAGCACGACCTCGGCGGCGAGGCGGGACTGGTCGGCGTAGGGCTTCACCTCGGTGACGTTGCGCCACCCGTCGCCATCGATGTGGCTGAAGTACAGCCGGCGGCCGGACAGCGTGGTCACGTCCGGCTTGGGCAGGTCGTCGGTGGCGAAGGCAAGGCGGAAGAAGGCGAACGGGTCGATGATCCAGCGCTTGCGCAGCGATTCCGGATCGAAGAAGCGGGCATAACCCTCGGTGACCAAGCCGCCGCTCGGGCCGGTGACGATCAGGTGGCTGTCCGTCGCCGGATCGTCGGCGCGCCGCATGACGAGGTGCGAGGTGAAGCGGCCGTCCACCAGCCGCAGCCGCGGGTAGCCGGGCAGGACGCCGTCCAGCCTGCGCTCGAACCCGACGAGCGCCGAATCCTGCACCACCGGGCGCGAGCGGTAGGTGAGGTCCGAATAGCCTTCGTCGTCGAACAGCCCGAAGACCCGCAGGAAGCGATTCACCAGCGCCATCGGCATCGCCTTGCCGCCGCGCGCCGCGCGCACGCCGTACTGGCCGAGCACGGCGACACGCACCCCGCGCTCCGTCAGGGTGCCCAGCCACGCCACGTAGGCGGCCGGATCCTCGAATGGCTCGCTGGCGAACCACGTGACGACGCCGCGCAGGTCGGGATAGGCGCCCGGGTCCGGCAGGCCGTTCGCCACGTCCCAGTACGCCACCGTCAGGCCGAGATGGTTGAGCGGCATCTCCACCATGGAATGGATGCGCGACTGCTTGATCTTCGGCTCTTCGCGGCCGTCGTACAGGGCGAGGACGGTCCGCGGCACGGTCTGCGCCGCAGCGGGAACGACGGCCAGGAAAAACAGCAGGAGGGCTGCGAGAATGCGGCCCATCACGGCTTCGGCTCCCGCACCACGCGGTCCAGCTCCACCGTCGCCACGTAGGGCGAAAATCCCCGCGCGCGTTCGGTGGCGTACAGCTTCGCCACGCCCGCCGCGTCGTTCGGATCCCAGTAGTCGAGCGTCATCACCTCCAGCGCCGGGTTGGCGCGCTTGGCGGCGGCCAACGCCTCGACCTGGAAGGCGGTGTCGTCCGGCGGCTGCAGGTGTGGCTTGCCGGCAGCGAAGTCCCAGCCGGCGGTAACGGACTCGCCCAACGCGTAGTCGATGGCGCCCGCCGTCTGCGGCAGCAGCTCGTACCCCCGGTTCTGCATGATGCGGATGCCGGGGTAGTGCCGGCGTAGCGCCTTGACCAGCCGCGCCGCCGCCTCCGTCATGCCCGCGAAGGCCTTGGGATCGGTGCGCTCCAGGTGCGGCGGGTTGTCGAGCGTGTCGAGGAAGATCCCGTCGAAGCCCCGGCGCAGCAGGGCCGGCACCAGCTCCGCGACGACCAGTTCGGTCCAGCGCTTGTCGCGCACGTCGACGTAGAAGCTGCCGGGCCAGTTCGGATTCTCGGCCGACAGGATGCCCCAGCCCTTCACCGTCTCGTACCAGGGCCGGTGGCTCTCCACCTCGCCCAGGCTGATGTAGCCGAGCAGCGTCTTGCCGCGCTCCTTCAGCGGGCGCAATGGCGGATGGTGCTCGCTGTCGAGGACGACGAGCGTGTAGGGCTCGAAGGCCGAGAGCGGCTCCTTGTCGGCGTAGTAGACGACCCAGGGGGTCTCGGCCCGGAGGTTCGGCGCCGCGAGTGTCATGCCGGCAACAACCGCCGCGGTGAAGGCGCGTTTCACCCCAGCCATGCCAGCGTGTCCCGCAGACCGTCCTCCAGGGCGGTCTCGCAGGCCGTGCCGAAGGCGGCAATCAGGCGCGCCGGGTCGCCGATCGAGACCCGGATGTCGCCGGCGCGCGCCGGCCCGTGGGTCTTCACCAGGGGGCGGCCGGACAGCTCCGCCAGCACCTCGGCCAGCCGGTTCACCGACGTCGCCTTGCCGGTGCACACGTTGTAGACCGGCGCGCCCGCCTGCGGCCTGTCCATGGCGGCGGTCAGGCAGCGCACGAGGTCCTTCACGTAGATGAAGTCGCGCACCTGCTCACCGTCGCCGTTGATGGTGATGGGCTGTTCCTGCGCGATGCGCCCGGCGAAGATCGAGATGACGCCGGAATAGGGCGACTTCGGGTCCTGCCGCGGGCCGTAGACGTTGAAGAAGCGGAAGCCGGTGGCCGGCACGCCGTGCACGCCGTCGGCGACGCGGGCGTGCAGCTCGCAGCCCAGCTTGTCGGCGCCGTAGGCGGACAGAGGGCGCGTCGTGGCGTCCTCGGTCAACGGCATCACCGGATTGTCGCCGTAGACGGCGGCGGAGGAGGCGTAGACGACCGGCACCGGGCCATCAGCACGCGCGCGCCGCGCCGCGTCGAACACCGCAATGGTCCCGGACAGGTTGGCGTGGTGCGTCTCCAGCCACGCTTCGCGCGACCGCTCCACCGAGGCGACGGCGGCGAGGTGGAAACAGCCGTCCATTCCCCGCATTGCCTCGTCCACCACGGCCGGATCGGCGACGGTGCCGACGGTGACCGGCACGCCGGCGGGCAGGTTCTCCCGCTTGCCAGTGGACAGGTCGTCGAGGACCCGCACCTCATGGCCCGCGGCCAGCAGTCGTTCGATCAGGTGCGAACCGATGAAGCCGCAGCCGCCGGTGACGAGATAGCGCGCCATGGGGATCCGTTCCGTCGTCGTGTGATCAGGCCGGGTGTGATCAGGCCGGCTCGGCCGCGGCGATGCCGAAGAAGGAACCGACCGTGGTGATGAAGTCCTTCGGCTTGATCGGCTTGGAGACATGGCCGTTGAACCCGGCGTCGGCAAGGCGCCGCTTGTCCGCCGGGGTGGCGAGGTTGGTCACCGCCAGCACCGGCGTCCGCGATAGCCGGGAGTCGCCGCGGATCAGCTTGATCAGCTCCACCCCCGACATGCCGGGCATGACGATGTCCATCACCACCAGGTCCGGCGTGGCGTCCAGCATCAGGTCCACCACGTCGCGCGGATCCTCCGCCTCGACCACGGTGTAGCCGCCTTCCTCCAGGCAGCGGACGAACAGCTTACGCATCAACACGTTGTCCTCGACGACGAGGATGGTGCGTGCCTGCTCGAGCGTGTCCATGTCCAAACCACCCATCAGCTTGAGGTGCCCGGCGGCGGGCCGGTCGGTCGTCAGCGGGTCCATGCCGTGAAATGTCCTGTCGGTGAATCCAGTACTACGCCGTCTAAAGAAAGTTTCTCGCAAATTTTAGTTAACAGCGCGTTACCGATCGACCCATCACGAACATTAGGCCGCTCTCATTGGTTGCGACCAATCAGCGCGGCACACCACCGGAAGCACCCTCGGCGTGCGCGCCGGCATCCACCCACCACGCGTCGAAGGACAGCCCGTAGGGCGGCACGGTCGCCGGGCGTTTCAGCCGGGTCCAGTAGGCGACGCGGAAGGCCCCGAAATGCCACTGCGGGATGACGTAGTGGTTCCACAGCAGCACGCGGTCCAGCGCCGCCACCGCGGCGTACAGATCCTCCTTGGTGTTGGCGCGGACGATGGCCTCGATCAGCGTGTCCACCGCCGGGTTGCGGATTCCGGCGAAGTTGCGGCTGCCCGGCCGGCCGGCCGCCTCGCTTCCCCAGAAGTCGCGCTGCTCGTTGCCCGGCGTCAGCGACTGGCCCCAGACGTTGACGACCATGTCGAAGTCAAAATCGCGGGTGCGGTTCTCGTACTGGGTGGTGTCCACCGTGCGCAGGCTGGCCTGGACGCCGAGGCGCTTGAGGTTCTCGATGAATGGCAGCGCCACCCGCTCGAACGTCGGCGAGTCGAGCAGGATCTCGAAGGCCAGCGACTGGCCGGTCTTGCGGTTGACGCGCGTGCCGTCCTTCACCGCCCAGTCGGTCTCGTCGAGCAGGCGCTTGGCCTCCAGCAGGTTCTTGCGGATGCCCTGCGGGCCCTCGGTCTTCGGTGGCTCGTAGCGCTTGGTGAAGACCTCCGGCGGCACCTTGTCGCGCAGCGGCTCCAGCAGCTTCAGCTCGCGCGGGCCGGGCAGCCCTTCGGCCTGCAGGTCCGAGTTCTCGAAGTAGCTGTCGGTGCGCTTGTACGCCTTGTAGAACAGCGTCTCGTTCGCCCACTCGAAATCGAAGGCGTAGCCGATCGCCTGCCGCACCTTGGGGTCGGCGAACACCGGGCGCCGGGTGTTGAACACGAACGCCTGCATGCCCGAGGGGATCTTGTTGGGGATCTCCTCGACCTTGACCTTGCCTTCCTTCACCGCGGGGAAGTTGTAGTCGGTCGCCCAAGCCTTGGCCGAGTTCTCCTGACGGAAGTCGGCGAGTCCGCCGCGGAAGCCCTGCAGGGCCACGGTGGCGTCGCGGTAGTACTCGAACGCCATGGTGGCGAAGTTGTAGCGGCCGCGGTTGACCGCCAGGTCCTTGCCCCAGTAGTCGGCGACCCGCTCGTAAGTGATGGATCGGCCGGGGTCGACCGCGGCGATCTTATAGGGACCGCTGCCCGGCGGCGGTTCCAGCGTCGCTTGGCTGAAGGTCCGCCCCTCCCAGTAATGCTTGGGCAGCACCGGCAGCTGGCCGAGGATCATCGGCAGCTCGTGGTTGTCGCCCGGCTTGAAGGTGAAGCGCACCGTGCGCTCGCCCTCCGCCTCGACCTTGGCGACCGGGGCGTAGTAGCTCTTGTACAGCGGGTGCGCGTCGGTCAGCGTCTTGAAGGAGAAGACCACGTCCTCCGCCGTCACCGGCTTGCCGTCGTGCCAGCGCGCCTGCGGGCGCAGCGTGAAGACCACCGACGAGCGGTCGTCCGCCACGTCGATGCTCTCGGCCAGCAAGCCGTATTCCACCGACGCCTCGTCGGACGAACTGGTCATCAGCGTATCGTAGATCAGCCCCAGCCCGGCCGCCGGCACGCCCTTGATGGTGTAGGGGTTCAGCGTGTCGAACGACCCGATGGAGGTCAGCGTCACCTTGCCACCCTTCGGCGCGTCGGGGTTGACGTAATCGAAATGCGTGAAGTCGGGGCCGTACTTCGGCTCGCCGTACAGCGCTATGGCGTGCTGCGGCGCCGCCTGCGCGCCCGCCGCCATGCCGGCAACCGTGAACACCAACGCCAGCGCCGTCCATCGCATCCCGATCCTCCCCTTCGTGGTCGAAGCATCCTTACTACAATGGGGTAGAAGGGCGCGCACTCCCATTCTCCTTTCGGAACCTTTACGGCACAGGCCCGGTTTACCCGCCAATCCAGGTTCCTTCGGGAGCGCCGCCATGCCGCAGCCCTACCACCCCGTCGACACGCAGCACGTGCTGATGCTCCTGCGGCAATGGCTGAAGGCGGCGGCCCCGCCGGAGGGAGTGGACTGGCTCGACACCCAACGCGATGCCCTGAACGACGGTACGCCGGACGAGGCGTTCTTCACGGCGATGGCGCAGGCGCCGCGCCGGGTCGGGACCTCCCTGCTGCGCCTGCGACCGGAGGACCGAAGCGAGGCCGAGCGCGCCCGCGCCGGCTGGCGCCCCACCCTGTGGACCGCCGACCAGGCGGCGCGGGCGACCCTGCTGCTGGTCTACGACGACAGCGACCCGGTGGCCTACGGCGACATGCTGAACCGCACCCTGCGCGGCGGCGACCGGATGCAGTCGGCCGCGCTGTACCGCGCCCTGCCGCTGCTCCCTTACCCTGAGCGGCACCTGCACTGGGCGCAGGAGGCGCTGCGCACCGACGACCGTGCGCTGTTCGAGGCGGTGGCGCTGTTCAACCCCTACCCCGCCGACTTCTTCGACGAGGCCTGCTGGAACCGTATGATCCTTAAGGCGGTGTTCCTTGGCGTGGCCGTCGCCGGCATCGTCGGGCTGGAGCGGCGCGCCAACCCGGTGCTGGCGCACGAGCTGCGCGACTTCGCCAAGCAGCGCCGGACCGCCGGCCAGCGGGTACCGATCGACCTCTGGCAGGCCGCTGGCGACGCGGTGAGCAACAACGTGGTGGACGAGCTGGCGGCGGAGTTGGACGGCCCGGATGTCGACACCGCGATGGCTGCGGCACTGGCCCTGTCGCGCAGCCGCGACCCGCGCGCGGTCGAGGCGCTGGCCAAGCGCCCGGAACTGGCCGACGCGATCCGCAGGGGACAGCTCACCTGGGAACGGCTGGCCTCCGGCTCGCCAAGCCTGCGCGCGGTAGGGTGACCTACCGCCCGCCGACGATCCGCTCCAGCAACCCGGCCAGCGGCACCAGCAGCAGCAGGGTCAGCCCGGCGACCGTCCCGGCGAAGCCCGCGGCAAGCGCGGCGGCCAGCGCCGGCGCGGAGAGCCGGCCTGCGGTCAGCGCCGTCTGCACGGGCAGCGGGCGCGGATCGCTCGCCCCCCACAGGAAGTCCGGCAGCACCCACCACGCCAGCACCGCGGCGAACGGCAGCGCGCTCATGCCCGCGTAGTCGTCGAGCCAGCCCAGCGTCAGCGGCAGCAGCAGCGCCGCCAGCAGCAGCCCGATCGCCAGCAGCGCCGGCCGTTGGTCGCCGCGCCACAGCGGCCCGTGCCGGACGATGCCGAAGGCGGCGCCATAGCACACCGGTGCCAGGGCAGCCGGCGCCGCGGGCACTAGGGCCGCCGGATCCTCCGCAGCACCCAGCAGAAACAGCGCCCCGAAAGCCAGCCCCGACAATAGTGGACCCAGCCACGGGCTGCGCTCGCCGCCAAGATGCAGCGCCGCCAGCAGCGCCCCGGCCACCGCGGCCAACACGCCCGCCCCGGCCGACGCCTGCACCGCCATCGCCACGGCGCCGAGCAGCAGCGCACCGGCAATCCCGCCCACGGCGCGCCCGATCGCGGGTGCCTGCATCACACCGCTCGCCAGCCCCAACGCCGCCGCGGCGGCCAGGATCCAGGCGAGGCCGGACGCGTCCTCCGGCACAAGCGTGCCGGCCGCGGCATGGCCGGCCAGCGCCGAGGCGAGCGCGGCCGCCACCGATGCCGGACGCAGCAGCGCAAGCCGCGCCCCGGCGGAGCGGATGGGAATGGGGTCGGCGGACTGCACGGAAGACATGCGGCCTTTCTCCGACAGAAAGAACCTATGGACTGAACCCGGCGGACGCGCGGGTGTTCCCCGCTACCCCTCTCGGACGGTCGGTGCATTGGAAGGAACGCAAACCGATGGGGGAGTATTCCCCTCCGCAGACGACTACGCGCGCTTCAACCCGAGGAACGCCCCCAGCGGCGGCAGCACCAACGTGCGGCCGTCGGGCGCGATCTCGGCCTCCGGCATCCCCGGCAGGGTGAGTGGAATCAGCGCCTGCCCGCGTGCCAGCGTCACCTCAGCCGGCCGGTCGGCGAGGTTGAACGCCACCAGCAGGTTCTCGCCCTCGGTCGAGCGCTCGAAGGACAGCACGTCGCCGCGGTCCTCCACCGCCGAAATGGCGCCCACGGACAGCGCTGGATGGTTGCGGCGCAGGCGCAGAGCGGCTCGCCACACCTCCAGCGGGCTGCCGGCCCGACGCTCCTGCGCGTCAATGGCCAGCGCCCGGTGCGCCTCGGGCACGGGCAGCCACGCCTCGGGCGCACCGGTGAAGCCGGCGTGCGGCGCCGCTGCACGCCAGGGCATCGGCGTGCGGGAGCCGTCGCGCCCCTTGAACTCCGGCCAGTAGGCGATGCCGAACGGGTCGCGCAGCCGGTCGCGCGGAATCTCAGCCTGCGGCAGCGCCAGCTCCTCACCCTGGTACAGGCACAGCGTGCCGGGCAGCGCGCAGAACAGCGAGGCCAGCAGCGCCGCGAAGCGCCTGGGGTCGGCGCCCTCCGGCAGCCAGCGGCTGACCGCGCGCTCGACGTCGTGGTTGGAGAAGCTCCAGCAGATCGCCCGCGCGTCCGGCGTGCCGGTCAGCGCCGCCGCCAGCGCCCGCGCCGAGAACGGCTGCTTGGCGAGGCTGAGGCTGTAGGCGGCGTGCAGCCGCCCCGGCGCCCCGTACGACGCGATGCGCTCCCCCGCCCCCGGCTGGCTCGACAGCTCGCCGAGCAGCACCGCGCCGGGGTAGCCGTCCACCGTGGCGCGCAGCCGCTCCAGCACCGCGTGGATGGACGGGTGCATCATGTCGTGGAGGTGGCGTTGCAGGGCGAAGGGCTTCAGCGGCGGCTCGCCCGTCCACGGCATGGCCGGGTTCGAGCGAAGCTCCGGGTCGTGCGCGAAAAAGTCCACCGCGTCGATGCGGAATCCGTCCACCCCGCGCTCCAGCCAGAAACGGGCGTTGTCCAGCACGCCGTTCAGCGCCGGTTCGTGGTGCAGGTTCAGCGCCGGCTGGCTGGAGAGGAAGTGGTGCAGGTAGTACTGCCGCCGCCGCGGCTCCCACGTCCACGCCGCCCCGCCGAACACCGACAGCCAGTTGTTGGGCGGCGAGCCGTCCGGCCGGGCGTCGGCCCAGACGTACCAGTCCGCGAACTCTCCCTGCCGCGACCGGCGCGACGCGGTGAACCACGGATGCTCGTCCGAGGTGTGGCCGCACACCAGATCGACCAGCACCTTCAGGCCCAGCCCGTGCGCCCGCGCCAGCACCCGATCGAACGCCGCGAGATCGCCCAGGCGCGGATCGACCGCACGGTGATCGGCGATGTCGTAGCCGAAGTCCTTCAGCGGCGATGGGTAGAACGGGCACAGCCAGACCCCGTCCACTCCCAGGGACGCAACGTGGTCGAGCCCGGCCAGCACGCCCTCCAGGTCGCCCCAGCCGTCGCCGTTTCCGTCGAGGAAGCTCAACGGATAGATCTGATAGAGGGCTGCGCCGTGCAGCCAGGACGATGCGGTCGACAAGGAGCCACCCTCCGCGCGGGATATCCCGCGGAGGCTGAACCTCCACTCCTAACGATTGGCTAAGGGCCGGAAATGGTCACTGGGGTGGACGGTGCTTGATCTCCATTTCACACGGATTCCGCGGATTGATGGTACGGATTTCACGGGTTTTTTTTATTCGTGCCTACGCCGCGTCCGTCCGCTTGGCGCGCGGCACGTTTAAAATGGATCCGTGAAATCCGTGCCTCAAATCCGTGAAATCCGTGAAGCCCGGGTTGCCCGCCAAGGCTACCGAATCACTTCCGCTCCAGCAGCCTCGCCCCCGCGCCCATGGCGTTCAGCCAGGGCGCCCACGCCTGCTGCACCAGCCCGGTCCACGCCTGCATCGGCGCCATCCACAGCGCCAGCAGCGGCAGGTTCGGCGTCAGCATCCTCGACGCGGCCTCGAAGTTCGGCGTCGCCGTGAAGGTGATGGAGATGGCCTCGGCGTTCTGCTCCGGCAGCGCGCGGTGCACGATCTGCACGTCGAGGTTCGGCAGAGTAGCAGTCAGCTTGGTCTCGTCCATGCCCTTGGCTCCTTCTTGTGCGGCGCAGCACGATAGTTGCATCCCACTGACGGCAACAAGCGCCGCTGCGCGCCGTTGTGGGGGTATGGACGCACGCACCCGAGACCTCACCGATCCCGCCGACCCGCAACAGGCCGCCGCCTGCGCCGGATTGACCTACGTCTCCGACGAGGAGCCGGGCATCCGCCGGCGCCGCGCCGGCAAGGGCTTCAGCTACAAATGGCCCGACGGAACCTCGGTGACCGAGGAGGATACGCTGGCGCGCATCCGCAAGCTGGCGATCCCCCCCGCCTACACCGACGTGTGGATCTGCACCGACCCGGAGGGCCACATCCAGGCCACCGGGCGCGACGCCAAAGGGCGCAAGCAGTACCGCTACCACCCGCGCTGGACCGAACTGCGCGAGGGCACCAAGTTCGGCCGCATGCTGGAGTTCTGCCGGGCGCTGCCGAAGATCCGCGCGCATGTGGAGGAGGACCTGTCGCAGCGCGGCCTGGCGCGGGAGAAGGTGCTGGCCACCGTGGTGCGCCTGCTTGAAACCACGCTGATCCGCGTCGGCAACGAGTCCTACGCGCGCGAGAATCAGAGTTACGGCCTAACCACGTTGCGCGACGGCCACGCCGAGGTCGAGGGCTCGCAGATCCGCTTCGCCTTCAAGGGCAAGTCCGGGAAGGAATGGGAGGTCGAGCTGAAGGACCGCCGCCTCGCCCGCATCGTCCGCGCCTGCCGCGACGTGCCGGGTGACGAGCTGTTCCAGTACATCGGCGAGGACGGTCAGCGCCACGCCGTCACCTCGGGCGACGTCAACGACTACCTGCGCGCCATCACCGGCGAGGACTTCACCGCCAAGGACTTCCGCACCTGGGCCGGCACCGTGCTGGCCGCGCTGGCGCTGCAGGAGTTCGAGGGCTTCGACAGCACGGCCAAGGCGAAGCGCAACGTCACCCGCGCCATTGAGCAGGTGGCGGCCCGCCTCGGCAACACGGTCAGCGTCTGCCGCAAGAGCTACGTCCATCCCGAAGTGCTCGACGCCTACCTGGAGGGCACGCTGCTCGACGCCCTCAAGGCCGAGGTGGAGGCGGAACTGCGCGACGACCTGCACGGGCTGAAGGGCGAGGAGGCGGCGGTGCTCGCCTTCCTGCACCAACGGCTGGAGCGCGAACAGGCGTCGCGGGCGCGGGAGGGTGCCCAAAGCCGGAATTCGGGCCGACGCAACGCCGCGTGAGGCCGGCTGTTCGACTCCCAGAGGTGCCACCGCGAAGGAGGCCGCCATGGCCAAGACCACGACCGACCACCAAGAGATTCGCCACTGGGCCGAGCAGCACGGCGGCAAGCCGGCCGTCGTGCGCAGCACGCACGGCGAGGGCAAGAGCCGAAAGACCGGAGTCGGCCTGCTGCGCCTGATGTTCCCCAAGGCCCGCCAGAGCGACCATGACGAGCTGGAGGAGATCGGCTGGGACGAGTTCTTCAAGCAGTTCGACGACTCGCAGTTGGCTCTGCTCTACGAGGAGGGGTCGAACTTCAACAAGCTGATCGGCCGCGACACCGCCGAGAAGCGCGCCCACGGCGATCACAAGGCCAGCCGGCACTGAGCTGTTGCCCCCTCCCCGCTATGCGGGGAGGGGGCAACACGCTTTCTTACGCCTTCGCTCCCCACGGGAGCATGCGCGCCAGCACGCCATCCTTCAGCACGTACTGGTGCACCAGCGCGGCGGCGGCGTGCAGGCCGGCGAGGATCAGGATCGCGTTGCCCAGCACCTCGTGCACCTCCTCCGCGCCCTTCTTCAGCGCCGGATTGGGCGGCAGCAGGTCGGGCAAGGTGAACAGGCCGAACACGGCGATCGGCCGCCCGCCCGACCACGACATCACCATGCCCACCACCGGCACCGCCACCATCAGCGCGTACAGCGCGACGTGCCCGAAGCGGCTGGTGGTTTCGATCCAGGGGGCCATCGGCGGCAGGGCCGGCGGCGGGCTGACGTGGCGCCACGCCACGCGGACCAGGACCAGCGCCAGCGCGGTGACGCCGAACGACTTGTGCAAGCCCATCATGAAGGTTCGGCTGTCGCCCTTGGGCAGCCCCTCGACCACCTGGATCAGAACGAAGGCGCCGACGATCGCAAGGGCGGTGGCCCAGTGCAGCGCCTGCATGCCAAGGTCGTAGCGGGTCTTCGGAACGGATTCGGTCACGGCACTCACTCCTTGCCTCTCAGCATCTGGAGGACACCATACCGTAACCCGGCTGAACCCAACCTGAACGGATCGTTCAGGAGCCCGCCACCGTGGGCTCTGCCTTCAGCTTCTCGGCGGTCTGCTCCAGCTTCGCCGCGCGCAGCTGGAGTTCCGCCTCCAGCCCCTGCTCGCGGGCGTCGATGGAGGCGGCCATGGCGCGGAAGGCGCGGGCCAGCCGGCCAATCTCGTCCGGGCGCTCGCGCAGCGGATCGAGAGTGAAGGGATTGAAGCGGCCGTTCTCCATGGCCGTCGCCGCTCCGGTCAGCGTCGCCAGCGCCGCCGTCTGCCGCCGCAGCGCCAGCCACACCGCCCAGACACCGAGAAGCACCGCCAGCGCACCGACCGCCAGCCCGATCCACAGAGTGACCGGCAGCCCCGGCAGCGCCACACGCACCACCGCGGCCCCGCCGCCCTCCACCGGCGCCACCGCGGCCAGCGCGCCGCCGTCGGTCAGCAGGGCGGGTTTGCGCGCGCCCTTGGCGGCCTCCAACTCGGCCGGGGAGAGCTGCGCCTCGGCGGGGCCGCCGCGCGCCAGCACCGCCGCATCGCCGCCCAGCACCCAGGCTACCACGGCGGCGCCGGACAGCGCGTCGGCGACGGCGCGGTCCAGGGTACCGAGACGCTTGGCGATTTCGGTAAGCCGGCCGACGTCGGCCGTCACCTGCACGATGCGCGGCTTGTCGGCGCCGGCGACGCCGACGCTCCTGACGGTGCGGCCATCCTCTCGCTTGGCGGCGGGCCCCACCACCTGGGCCGGGCTGCGCGACAGCAGGCCGTAGAAGGCGGCGCCCTTGCCGTCCGGCGTGAAGGTGAAGTCGAGGTTCGGCGCGCTGCCCAACACCACCCTGCCGCGGGAATCGGTGACCTGGATGTCCTTGAGCGCGGTGGAGTCGGTCACCGCCTTCAGGCGGTCGTTCACCGCCTTGACGGGCAGCTTGCCCCCCTCGGCCGAGGCGGCGTATTGCGCAACCAGCGCCGCCTGGGCGGCGATCTGCTCGGTCACCGCCGCGTCCACCTCGGCCGGGATGCTGCGGATGAGATGCGCGGACTGGGCGAGATGCCGTGCGGCGCGCTCGGCCTCGGCGCGGGCGCGGTCGTGGGCGGCGTCACGCACACCCCAGGTCAGCGCCCCGGCGGTGACCGCGACGGCCAGCGCCAGCAGACCGGCGACGAGCAGGAGGATGCGGCGTTCGAACGTCATGGCTGTCCCGGACTTGCGGCCTCGCTTGCCGTCGCTTCTAGGGGAGCAACGAGCCGTTTGTCCAGGACGCCAAATGCCTCAGCGATCGTTGTCTCAGCGTTCGCCCTTTACCGCTCGCCCGTTACCGTTCGACGAACGCCTTCTCGACCACGTAGTGGCCCGGCTCGCCGCTGGAGCCCTCGTCGAAGCCGCGCTCCTCCAGGAGGTTGACGGTGTCCGTCAGCATCTCCGGGCTGCCGCAGATCATCACGCGGTCGTTCTCCGGATCCAGCGGCGTGGTGCCGATGTCGGCGAACAGCCGGCCGGAGCGGATCAGATCGGTGATGCGGCCCTGGGTGCGGAACGGCTCGCGCGTCACGGTCGGGTAGTAGGTCAGCTTCTCGCGCACGCCCTCGCCGAAGAACTCGTTCTCCGGCAGCGCGCTCTGGATTAGCTCCTGATAGGCCAGCTCGCCCACCGTGCGGCAGGTGTGAGTCAGCACGACGCGCTCGAAGCGCTCGTACACCTCGGGATCCTTGATGATGCTCATGAACGGCGCCAGCCCGGTGCCGGTCGAGAGCAGGTACAGCGTCTTGCCCGGCAGCAGGTTGTCGATCAGCAGCGTGCCCGTCGCCTTGCGGCTGATGATGATCGGGTCGCCCTCCTTGAGGTGCTGCAGGCGCGAGGTCAGCGGGCCGTTCGGCACCTTGATGGAGAAGAACTCCAGCGTGTCCTCGTAGTTGGCGGACGCCATGGAGTAGGCGCGCAGCAGCGGCTTGCCCCCGACCTCCAGCCCGATCATCGTGAACTGCCCGTTCTCGAAGCGGAACGACTGGTCGCGCGTGGTCTGGAAGCTGAACAGCGTGTCCGTCCAATGATGCACGCGCAGCACACGTTCCGTGAGGAGGTTGCTCATGAAGCCAGGATCCGTTTTTTATGGCGCCGCAGAACGCTGGCATAAATATTACCCCAGCACCCGACGCGTCAATAATTCACAATTCACAATGTTTTTTGGCCTTATTGATGATGCGGTTATGACTCCAGCGGTTGCGCGGCACCCTGGAATCGTTCGCAACACCATCAATACCAGTAGCCGCTGACGCGGTAGCGCGGGCGGTGCCGTGCGTGCGCGAAGGGTACGTGGATGGGCAACGCCTCCCAGCCGGGCAACACCGGCGCCGAGGGGCGCAGCTCCATCAGGCGACGGACGCGTTCCTCCATGTCCGGGTGGGTGCGCAACAGCGAGGGTCCGCCGCGGCCGGGCATCCATGGCCGCTCCTGCAGCCGGTCGATGCGGGCGAGCGCCGAGGCGACGCCCTCCGGATCGCCGGTCAGGTGCGCGGCGTCAAGGTCGGCGTCGAACTCGCGGGTGCGCGACAGCGCCAGTTGCAGCAGCGCCCCTGCGGTCGGCGCCACGGTCAGCAGCAGCACCAGCGCCCACGGCACGCCCCCGCGGTCCATCACCAGCAGCGGCAGGTTGAGCAGCAGCAGCGCCGTGCCGAACAGCGCCATGAACCGGGTCAGGCTCGCCACCAGATCCGCGAGGCCCATCACCCACAGGTCGTTGTTGCGGATGTGGCTGACCTCGTGCGCCAGCACACCGGCCAGCTCGCGCAGGCTGAGTTCGCGCAGCAGCCCGTCGCTGACCGCCACGGCGGCGCGGCTGCGGCTGCCGACGGTGAAGGCGTTCAGCATCGGGCTGGCGATGTAGTACAGCTCCGGCACGGCTGGGAGTTCCGCCCGCGCGGCCAGCGCCCGCATCACCTCATACAGCTGCGGCGCCTCGCCGGTGGACAGCCGGCGGGCCCCGAACATCGCCAGCACGAGGCGCGGCGACACGCGCGGCATGAACAGCAGGCTGACGGCGCCGGCCGCGAAGGACCACAGCACCCCCTCCCCGCCCGCCACCACCCAGCCGCACAGCGCCAGCAGCGCCACCATCCCGCCCAGCAGCAGGACGGAATGCATCAGGTTGGTCAGCTTGTGGCGGCGGTGCACCGCTGCCAGGACGGACTGGGTCGAGGTCGCGCGCATGCTTGGTATTTGGCGTGGCTGGCGGTGATTTCACCCACTTGAATTGGAAAACAGGCGACGCACATGCACTGGCGGGACCAGACCTGTCTTCCGACACGCACCATGAGCAATCCCTACGAGATCCTCGGCGTAGCCAAGACCGCGACGGCGGACGAGATCCGCACGGCGTACCGCAAGCTCGCCAAGAAGTACCACCCCGACCTCAACCCCGGCAAAGCCGACATGGAGGCGCGCTTCAAGGAGCTGAACGCCGCCCACGACCTGCTGTCCGACCCGGACAAGCGCGCACGCTTCGATCGCGGCGAGATCGACGCGGACGGGCAGGAGCGGCCGCAGCGCCATTACTACCGTGACTACGCCGGCGGTCCCGGCGGGGCACGCTACACCGGTTCGGAAGCCATGGCCGACGACGACCTGGAGCATGTTTTCGCCGACCTGTTCGGCGGGCGCGGCTTCGGCGGCGGCCAGGGCATGCGCATGAAAGGCGGCAACCTCGGCCTGACGCTGGCGCTTGACTTCCTGGACGCCGTCAAGGGCGGCAAGCACCGCGTGACCATGCCGGACGGCCGCACGCTCGACATCGACCTGCCGGCCGGGCTGGAGGACGGCGGCACGGTGCGCCTCAAGGGCCAGGGCATGCCGGGCGTCGGCGGCGGACCGGCCGGCGACGCGCTGATTACCGTCAAGGTGCGCCCGCACCCGCACTTCCGCCGCGACGGCGACGACGTCCGCCTCGATCTGCCGGTGACGCTGGCCGAGGCGGTGCTGGGCGCCAAGGTGCGCGTGCCGACCATCGACGGGCCGGTGATGCTCGGCGTGCCGAAGGGCGCCAACAACGGCACGGTGCTGCGCCTGAAGGGCAAGGGCATCGTGGACCCGCACAAGGGCACCCGCGGCGACCAGTACGTGACGCTGCGCATCGCCCTGCCGGAGACTCCCGACCCGGCGCTGGAGGAGTTCGTGAAGGCGTGGACGCCGCCCGCCGACTACGACCCGCGTCGCACCCTGGAGGGTGGATCATGAGCATGGACATCGCGCAGGTGCTGGCCAGCTGCCGGCGCGTCAACGCCGGCGACCTCACGCTGTGGATCGAGCGGCGCTGGATCCGCCCGCACCACGAGGGCGCCGGCTGGAGCTTCACCGAGGTGGACGTGGCGCGGATCGAGCTGATCTGCGACCTGCGCCACGACATGGACCTGAACGACGAGGCGGTGCCGGTGGTGCTGTCGCTGCTCGACACCGTGCACGGGCTGCGGCGGCGGCTGTCCCTGCTGGCCGTCGCCATCGCCCGCCTGCCCCCCGATGCCCGCGCCGCGCTGGCCGCGGAGCTGGAGCGCGGGGAGGATGGTGAGGACACGGATGCGTAGCGCTCACTTCACCATCGGCAAGCGCTCGAACTGGTGGTAGGGCGGCGGGCTGCTGAGCGTCCATTCCAGCGTCGTGGCGCCCTCGCCCCAGTAGTTCGCACCGACCCGCTTGCCGTACCAGATCGTGTAGATCGCCGTGGCGATGAAGACGATGTGTCCGGTGAACGACACGTACGATCCCAGCGACGAGATCATGTTCCAGGCGTGGAACGCGTCCGGATAGTCGGGGATGCGGCGCGGCATGCCGGCGACGCCGAGGAAGTGCTGCGGGAAGAAGGTCAGGTTGGCGCCGATGAAGGTCAGCCAGAAGTGCACCTTGCCCCAGAACTCCGGGTACTGCCGGCCCGACATCTTGCCGATCCAGTAGTACCAGCCGGCAAAGATCGAGAACACCGCGCCCAGCGACAGCACGTAGTGGAAATGCGCGATGACGTAGTAGGTGTCGTGCAGGGAGATGTCGAGGCCGCCGTTGGCCAGCACCACGCCCGACACGCCGCCGATGGTGAACAGCACGATGAAGCCCAGCGCGAACAGCATCGGCGTCTTGAGCTCGATGCTTCCGCCCCACATGGTGGCGATCCAGCTGAAGATCTTGATGCCGGTGGGCACCGCGATGATCATCGTCGCCGCGGTGAAATAGGCGCGCGTATCGACACCGAGGCCCGTGGTGAACATGTGGTGCGCCCAGACGATGAAGCCGACGACGCCGATCGCCACCATGGCGTAAGCCATGCCGAGGTAGCCGAACACCGGCTTCTTCGAGAAGGTCGAGATCACCTGGCTGATGATGCCGAAGCCCGGCAGGATCATGATGTAGACTTCGGGGTGGCCGAAGAACCAGAACAGATGCTGGAACAGCAGCGGATCGCCGCCGCCTTCCGGGTTGAAGAAGGAGGTGCCGAAGTTGCGGTCGGTCAGCAGCATGGTGACGGCACCGCCGAGCACCGGCACGGCCAGCAGCAGCAGGAACGCCGTCACCAACATGCCCCAGACGAACAGCGGCATCTTGTGCAGCGTCATGCCGGGTGCGCGCATGTTGAAGATGGTGGTGATGAAGTTCACCGCGCCGAGCACCGACGAGGCGCCGGCCAGATGCAGCGCGAAGATGCCCATGTCCACCGACGGGCCGGGGTGCCCGGTGGCCGACGACAGCGGCGGGTAGATGGTCCAGCCGGTTCCCGCCCCGGGCCCGACGAACACCGACCCGAACAGCAGGCAGAAGGCCGGCACCAGCAGCCAGAAGCTGATGTTGTTGAGGCGCGGGAACGCCATGTCGGGGGCGCCGATCATGATCGGCACGAACCAGTTGCCGAAGCCGCCGATCAGCGCCGGCATCACCACGAAGAAGATCATGATCAGGCCGTGCGCCGTGGACACCACGTTCCACATCTGCCCGTCGCTCACGATCTGCAGGCCGGGGTTCTGCAGCTCCGCCCGAATGATGCCCGACAGCGCCAGCCCGGCGATTCCGGCGATCACCGCGAAGCCCAGGTACAGGGTGCCGATATCCTTGTGGTTGGTCGAGAACAGCCAGCGCTGGACGAACGGCGGCGTGTGGTCGTGGTCGTGATCTTGGGCGTGGTCGTGGACGTGCGTCTGTCGTTGGTCGGCCATGGCAGCCTCCCTCACTCTATGGTTTGGCGCCCTTCAGCGTGTTCGGCGACTTCGGTGTGCGCGGCCGTCCGGCCGTCGAGCATGGCCTGCTTCTTCGCGGCGGCCCATTGCGCGAAGCGGTCCTTCGGCACCGCCTCGACCTCGACCGGCATGTAGCCGTGGTTCACGCCGCAGACCTGCGAGCATTGCCCGTAGTAGATCCCCGGCCGCTCGACGCGCATCCAGGTCTCGTTGATGCGGCCGGGGATGGCGTCGTGCTTCACGCCCATGGCCGGCACCGCCCAGGAATGGATGACGTCACCGCCGGTGACCAGCACGCGGATGTTGGTATCGACCGGGACGACGACGTGGTTGTCCACCTCCAGGAGCCGGCGTTGACCCGGCTTGATGTCCTCCGGCGGGATCATGATCGAGGAGAAGGTGAAGCCGCCCTGGTCGGGATATTCGTAGTCCCAGTACCACTGCCGGCCGGTGACCTTGATGGTCATCTCGGCATCGGGGCTGCGGTCGGAGAAGTAGAGCAGACGGAACGACGGCACCGCGATCACCACCAGGATGATCACCGGCACCACGGTCCACACCACCTCGATCAGCGTGTTGTGCGAGGTGCGCGACGGCGTCGGGTTGCGCCGGGCGTTGAAGCGCACGATGACGAAGGCGAGAAGCGCGATCACCAGCACCACGATGGCGACCATGATCCACAGCAGCAGGTGATGGAAGCCGTCCATCATTTCCATGACGGGCGTCGCCGGCGCCTGGTGCCAGAGCTGCCAGGGATGCGGCTCGCCGCGCACCGGCGGCGCGGCGTCCTGCGCCCGCGCCACGCTCGCCGCCATACCTCCCAGGGCCGCCAGGGCCCACGTGCCCGCGCGTCTCATGGTTCCTCCCGCGCCTCGGATTATCTCTGAAGCGCTGAACAGCGGAGCGGGGAGGAAAGTTCATTATCCGCTTATAGACGCCCCTCGTCCTTTAGCAGCATCCGATGGATGGTCGTGGCAGCAATGGCGGCATGCCCCATGGCGACGGAGATCTGGTTCAGCCCCTCCACGACATCGCCGATGGCGAACAGCCCCTCCACGTCGGTGCGGCAGTGCGCGTCCACCTCGAACCGCCCGCTGCCGCCGGTCCGCGCCCCCACGGGCTTCGCCGGATCGGTGCGCGGCACCGCGCCCAGCGCCGAATAGAGCGTGTCGAAGGCCAGCCGCTCCCCCGCCGTCGTGGTCAGCGCCGCGATGCGCCCGGCGTCGGCGTGCACTTCGACCACCGGCTCTTCCATCGCGCGGATGCCGTGCCCCGCCAGCCGGCGGCGATCCTCGTCGGACAGCCCGCGTGACTCACCAAGCGTCAGGAGCGTTACGTCGTCGGTGTAGGTGCGCATCCACAGCGCCTCCCCCACCGCGTCGGCGCCGTGACCGATGACGCCGATCCGTTGCCCGATCACCTCGAAACCGTCGCAGATCGGGCAATGGCGGATCAGCCCGCGCTGAACCGCCTGGTAGAGGTTGGGCAGCACCGGCTCCACGTCGATGACACCGGTCGCCATCACCGCGGTGCGCGCAACCACCTCGTCGCCGCCCTCGGTGCGGGCGACGAACACTTCGCCGCTTTTCCGCAGCGATGCGACGCAGCCGCGCTCCACCCCCGCGCCATAGCGCTTGGCCTGTGCCCGCATGCGAGCCAGCAGGTCCATGCCGGTGACGCCATCGGGAAAGCCCGCGTGGTTGTGCGACAGCGGGATCCACGCGGCGCGTGGTGCCCCGGCGTCGATCACCAGGAAACGCCGGCGGTAGCGCGCCAGGTAGATTGCCGCTGTCAGCCCTGCCGGCCCGCCGCCGACGATGATGCTGTCCAGGGGGGTGTCGGCGTCGCCGTCCGCCATGATCCCTCCACGCGTGGTCCGGATCGGGACAACGGCGCCCGCCGCGCGCGGTTCCCGCGGCACGGCGAGCGTCCTTTCGCCGCGCCCACCGCGCGTTGACGCCCCTTGGTTGCTCGGAGAGGATTGACGCATCTTCCAAGGATGCATCGCCGTGGCTGCAGCAACCCCTTCCGACCGGATCGCCAGCGTCGTGATCGACCCGGAGATCCTCGATGTTGAGCCGATGGTCCGCAACTTCGGCGGGCTGACCGCGCTGGTGAACGACCTCTATGCCCTGTTCCTGCGCAACGAGGAGCAACTGCGCAACGACCTCACCGCCCGCTTGGCTGCCGGCGACCTCCAGGCAGCCCGCCTCGCCGCACACGCCGCCGGGGGCGCCGCCCGCACCGCTGGCGCGCGACGCCTTGCCGAGTTGTGCGCCGCTATCGAGGACGCCCTGCTGCGCGGAGACCCCGCCTCGGCAAGCCAGCAGTCGGCGTTGCTTCCCGGCGCCATCGCCGACGTGCGCAGCATGGTCGCGCGGATCTGACGACCAATCACCCACGATCGATCGCGTACATTATTGTTTTAGCAACCAATCCGGCCTAGACCTTGAGCGTGGCGCAACGGGAGGTGCCCCATGCCCTTGAGCGTGCTGGAAGTCGCAATCTACGCCATGGTTCTGACCGCGGCGGACCCCAAGCCCTACGAGTGCGTCAGCGTCCAGCCCGACGGCGTGAACTGCACCAACGGCCTGTTCGCCGAGCCGCTGCCGGGCGGCGGCATGAAGTTCAACACGGGCGTGACCGTCGCCATCGGCCGCGACCGCAGCGTCACCTTCTCCAACGGCATCCAGATCCACCTGGATTCCTCGGCCTGGGCGCACTTCAAGCGCGGTACCGCCACCATCGTCTCGGCCCGCCGCACCGACCCCAAGGGCTCGCGCTTCGCCTTCAACAACGGCTACGCCTGCCAGATCCTGGACCAGGAGTTGGCCCGCTGCTTCAAGGTGCTGTAGGCGGCCGGGCTATTTGACCGCCTCCGCCGTCTGCGGCGTGATGTCGCCGACCGGCATCATGATGTGGGCGTAGGGCGTGCCGCCCCACATCACGTAGGGAACCCGCGGGTTCTCGGCGCTGCGCGGGTGGCCCTGCATGGAGTCGACGCCGTTCAGGATCATCACGTGCGGGCCGGTATCCACCCAGGTATGACCTGAGGCCGGCGCCGTCGCGTACGGGTCGTCGTTGCTGGCGTCGGAGCCGCCGGCCAGCATGTAGCCCAGGCCGATCTGCCCCTTCGGCGGATCCGTGTGCTCCATCCACGCCTTCGCCCACGCCATGCCGTTCTTGTCCAGGCACATCGGGTCGTTGCCGGGCGTCATCGGGTTGTCGGGCATGCAGGTGAAGGTGCCGGTTCCCTCGCGCAGCGTCCGCATCTCCCCCTTGTCGCCCATGGCGATGACCGTCGCCGTCTCGGCCACGGCCCGCGGCGCGGCGGACAGGGCGTTGGTGATCATCTCCGCGTCGGACTTCGGCGTCATGGCGCCATGGCCACCGTCCTGGGCAAGAGCCCCGACGGAGGCGACGAGGATCGTGGAAAGGCATAGGGTCATCCGGAAAGGAGTCATGCGAAATCCTCCCTCAAGCGTGCAGCGAGCACCGCTACCGAAGGAAGCATGAACCCTTAGATATCGAAGAAAATGGCGCAGGAGGGCATACGCCGCCTGAGACCGGAGGCCACGCGCTCTCCCTCCAACTGTGGGGAATCCTACGCCGCCACCAGCTCGAACCGATCGACGTCCACCAGCCCGCGGTCGGTGATCTTCAGGTGCGGGATAACCGGCAGCGGCAGGAAGGCGAGTTGCAGGAACGGCTCGGCCAGCGGGCAGCCCATGCCCTCGCGCACGGCGCGGCGCAAAGTCCGCAGCTGGCGCTCCACCTCCTCGAACGGCTCCAGGCTCATCAGCCCGGCGAGCGGCAGCGCCAGCTCCGCCAGAACCCGGCCGCCCCGCACCGCGACGAAGCCGCCCTGCAGCTCGATCAGCCGGTTGACCGCCACCGCCATATCGCCGTCGTCGGCCCCGACCACGCAGATGTTGTGGCTGTCGTGCCCGACCGAGGAGGCGATGGCGCCTTCCCGGATCTCGAACCCGCGCACGAAGCCGCGCCCGACGTTGCGGTTCACCCCGTGGCGCGACAGCACGCAGATCTTGAGGATGTCACGCTCAGGATCGGCCACGGATTGCCCGCCGCGCCGCGGCACGTCGAGCGCCAGTCGCTCGGTGAGGATCTTGCCGGGCAGCACGCCGATCACCGGCTGCGTGGCGTTGCCGGCGGGCACCGCGAAGTCGTCGGCGGTCACCGGATCCAGCTTCACCGAGCGCAGCCCGACCGGCTCCACCACCGCGCGGTGGGCGAAGCTCTCCGCCGTGACCACGCGACCGTCCTTGATGACGCGGTTGACCGCGCAGCTCTCCAGATCGTCGAGCAGCACGAGGTCGGCCTTCTGTCCGGGCGCCACCAACCCGCGGTCGTGCAGGCCGAAGCCGCGCGCCGCGGACCACGTCGCCGCCCGATAGACGTGCGCCACCGGTGCGCCGAGCTTGATGGCCGCGCGGATCAGGTGGTCCATGTGCCCCTCCTCGGCGATGTCGAGGGGGTTGCGGTCGTCGGTGCAGAAGCCCAGGAACGGTGAGGTCTCCGGCGCGATCACCTCGGCCAGCGCGTGCACGTCCTTCGAGACCGAGCCGTCGCGGATCAGCACCTGCATGCCCTTGCGCAGCTTCTCCATCGCCTCGGCGGCGCTGGTCGTCTCGTGGCAGTTGCGGATGCCGCAGGAGAGATAGGCGTTCAGCTCCCGCCCGTGCATCAGGGGCGCGTGGCCGTCGATGTGCCGCCCGTCGAAGGCGACCAGCTTGTCGAGCACCGCCGGCAGCTTGGCGAAGACGCCGGGAAAATTCATGAACTCGGCCAGCCCGAGCACCCGCGGGTCGTCGCGGTAGCGCACGAGGTCCTCGGCCTCCAGCCGGGCACCGGAGGTCTCCAGCTCGGTCGCCGGCACGCAGGAGGACAGCTGCACCCGCAGGTCCAGCGCCATGGTGGACGCGCTGTCGAGGAAGTAGCGCAGGCCCCGCTCGCCCAGCACGTTGCAGATCTCGTGCGGGTCGCAGACCGCCGTGGTGGTGCCGCGCGGCAGGACGCAGCGGTCGAACTCCAGCGGCGTGACGCAGGTGGATTCGCAGTGCACGTGCGTGTCGATGAAGCCCGGCACCACGGTCAGCCCGCGCCCGTCGATCTCCTCGACGCCGTCGTAGCTCTCGTAGGTTCCCACGATGCGGTCGCCGCACAGCGCGACGTCGCCCTGCGCGATTTCGCCGGTCACCACGTTGAGGAAGCGCGTGTCCTTGATGACCAGATCCGCCCGGGCGTTGCCCAGCGCCTGGTCGATGCGCTTCCTGAGATCGTCCCTGCTCACCGCCATGCCCCGCCTCCCGCTGCCTCTGTTTAAGGTGGGGACTGCGCGCGCCGACGGCTACCGATAGACCTTCGTCCTGGAGTTCCGCTCCGTCCACTCCTTGCCGTCACACTCGGGCTTCTCGATGCGCTTCAGCAGCGTCATCGTGTCCGCCTGGACGCGGTACAGCAGGTGGGTGCCGCAGTCGCCGGCGCCGCGGCCCTGGTCGAAGACGTCCACCATGTCTTTCGACACGGTCAGGGTGCCGGTGGTCAGCGCCGTCGGCACCTTGCGCGGCACGTCGCCCTTGTCCGGCATCTCCACCGCGAGGCGGGCCGCCGTGCCGGCCTTGCGGTCGAGCACGAAGGGCATCGCCGCGCACTGGTAGGCGCCGCACTCGTCCGGCACCGCGACGAACAGCCGGCCGTCGGACAGCGGCGCCATCAGCGTGAAGCCGGAGTACAGCTCATAGGTGGACAGCACGTCGCCTTCGTCCGGGCGCTTCGGCGCGGGCGGCTGCGGGAACATCGTGGTCAGCACGAAGGCGACGAAGGCGGCGTTCTCCTCCGCCACGGCCCCCGCCTCGCGCAGCGGATCGATGGGCGAGGCGGCGGCGATGGCGGCGGCCAGACCGCGCCGGCCGGCCTTGGCCAACAGCTCGCGCAGCCGCAGCTCGTGGGCGCGGATCAGCGGCAGGACGTTGGTCTGCGTGTAGACGGCGTCGCGCGCGGCGATCCAGCGCCGGTGGTCGGCGCGCAGCGCCTCCGCCCCGGCGGGGTCAGCCTCCAGCGCGAATCGCAGGCCGCGGGCAACCAAACGGTCCAGCGCGGCGAGCGCGCCGTCGTCGCAGATCGCCTTCTCGACCTTGGAGGCGGGCCTGGCGCAGTCGATGGCCTGCGCGGAAGCGGCGGCCGGCGACAGGAAAGCGGCGGAGACGGCGAGGACGGCGAGCAGACGGCGCATGCTGGGTTCCGGGTGCCTGCGAAAAGGGGCGACAGGACACCCAACCGACGGCCGCCTGTCAACAGCCCTTATTTCTTAAGCCCGCCACCGACGCGCGCGCAGTCGTAATCGTCGGTACCAGGGTCGGCGGCGCCGGTGGTGACAACATAGCGCGGATCGTCGCACTTGCCGTCGAAGGCATAACGGTAGCCGGTGCCGGACTTGCCCCAGGCCGGGTTGGCGGTGGTGGCGCGGGCCGACGCCTTGGTGGCGTCACCGGGGCCGAAGGCGGCCGGCAGGCGGTCGTAGGCGAACGCGCCGCCGGCAAGCAGCACGGCGAACGACGCGAGCAGGCGAAGCGAAGCGGATCGCATCATGGCGGTAGTCATGGAGAAGCGGCGGACGGTCGTCCCTATGACGAACGGGCGCAGCGCGCCTTTATTCCATATCACCCGGCCGCAGGCAAGCGGACTCGTACGGTGGTGCCCCGCCCTTCCACGCTGTCGATCGACAGCGTGCCGCGCATCAGGTCGACGAAGGAGCGCGCCAGCGGCAGCCCCAGTCCGGTGCCGCCGTGCCGCCGCGCCAGCTGGCTGTCCACCTGCCCGAAGGGCTGCAGCGCCACCGCGATCCCCTCGCCGCTCATGCCGATGCCGGTGTCCACCACCTCGATCAGCCCCCACGCGCCGTCGCGCCGGACGCGCAGGTCCACCCGGCCTCCGGCGGGGGTGAACTTCACCGCGTTGGACAGCAGGTTGATGAGGATCTGCTTGAGCCGCACCGGATCGGCCAGCACCACCGGCGTGTCGTCGGCGACATTGACGCTCAGCTGCACGCCGCTCTCCCCGGCCCGGCCGCGGATGAGCTGCACCGAGCTGGCGACCGCGTCCCGCGCGTCCACCGGCTGCGGGTGCATCTCGAACTTGCCGGCCTCGACCTTGGCGATGTCGAGGATGTCGTTGATCACCGCCAGCAGGTGCTCGCCCGACGCGACGATCAGCCCGCCGTACTCGGCGTAGCGCGGCGTGCCGACCGGGCCGACCAGTTCGCGGTGGATCATCGAGGCGAAGCCGATCACCGCGTTCAGCGGCGTGCGCAACTCGTGGCTCATGTTGGCCAGGAAATCGGACTTGGCGCGGTTGGCCAGTTCCGCCTGCTCCTTGGCGGCGAGCAGCGCCAGCTCGGCGCGCCGGCGCTCCTGCACCTCCTGGCTCAGTTCGGCGGTGCGGGCGGCGACGCGCGCCTCCAGCTCGTCGTGAGCCTCGCGCAGCGCCAGCTCGGCGCGCTTGCGCCGGGTGATGTCCTGCCCGACGCAGACGATGGCCGGGGCGGCGCCCTCCGCTTCCGGCATGCGGTTCATGTTCCACAGCACCACCCGCTCGCCGCCGTCGCGGTCGCTCCAGGCGTGTTCGAAGTTGCGGATCTCCATGCCCGCCATGGCGGCGACCAGCTGGTAGGCGAAGGGGCCGCCCTGCTGCTCCGGGATCAGGTCGCGCCAGGTTCGCCCCACGACGCCACCGGCCGGCAGGGCGAAGGCACGCTCGGCCTCGCGGTTGGCCTCGGTCACCACACCGTCGGCGTCGAGCACCAGGATGATGCCGCCGGCGGTCTGCACCAGCGAGCGGAAACGCGCCTCGCTGGCGCGCTGGTCGCTCTCGCGCCGCTTCAGCTCGGTGACGTCGCCGATGGAGCCGACCATGCGGTAGGCCCGCCCATCCGCACCGCGCAGCGCCAGCCCGCGCGCCAGAACCCAGCGCCAGCTGCCGGCATGGTCGGCGACGCGGTAGGCGTGCTCGAAATGGCTGGTGGCTCCCTTCAGGTGCTCCGCCACCGCGCGCTCATAGGGGCCACGGTCGTCGGGATGGACGATCTTCAGCCACTCGTGCGTGGTGGTACGCAGCTCATTGCTGCCGAAGCCGAGAATCGAGAGCAGCCGGGCCGACAGGTACAGGTCCTTGGTGATCGGATTCCAGTCCCACAGCCCTTCGTTCGGCCCGCGCATGGCGAGGCTGAGCAGCTCTTCCCGGTCGCGCAGCAGGTCGATGGTGGCGGTTAGGCGGTTCTGATCGGCCTCCAGCTCCGCGACGCGCCGCTCCAGCCGAAGGATGCGCTCCTGCGGCGTCTCGAAGGGCCAGTCGGCGGCGGGTGCGGGGCTCGGCACGTCGGCGCGGTCCTTGTCGGCGGCAAGCGCGGCGGGCGCGAACCGGTATTCCGCGAGTATGCCGACCGCGGCACGGCCGAATCAAGGGCGTCTGCAACCATTCCCCGCAGGCGGCACCCGGCCCGGATTGGTTACGACGCTCTTCCAAGCGCCCCTCCCCACCCCTTCTCCCGCACGGGGAAAAGGGCTTTTCAACTGCGGCATTTCGTCCCGCCTTGTGTCCGGCCGCGGATCGCGGCCCGACGCATTCTCCGTGCACACAGCAATCGCCAAGCGCATTTTTTCCGACTTTGGTTGGACCGATCCTTTCGTGTTCGTCATTTCGTCCGACACAAATCGCCGGTGACAAGGCTTCACGCATGGTGCAATACCCTTATCCCAACTATGCCTATTCGGCGCCCCCGCCAAGCGGGGCGCAGCGTTTCGGGGGGAAGTCATGCCGGATGGTCTTGTGGGTCTCGATGCCGAGCAGCTCGGCGACCTCGACAGCTACGAGGGAACGCTGGGCGGCCTGACGCGCCGGGAGTTCATCAACTACTGCGCCGGCGTGGCGGCGTTCCTGGGCCTGCCCTCGGCGATGGGCGTGAAGATCGCCGAGGCGGCCTCGGCGGCGGCCAAGCGGCCGTCGGTGATCTGGCTGTCCGGCTCGGCCTGCACCGGCTGCACCGAGACGCTGCTGCGCACCAACCACCCCAGTCTCGACACCCTGATCCTCGAACAGATCTCGCTGGAATACTGCGAGACGCTGAGCGTCGGTTCCGGCCATCAGGCCGAGAACTGGAAGAAGAAGGCCATGCAGGAGAACCACGGCAAATACCTGATGGTTCTCGACGGCGCGGTGTCCACCAAGGACAACGGCATCTACGCCAAGGTCGCCGGGCAGACGGTTCTGGAGATGGTGCAGGAGGTGGCGGCCGGCGCCGCCGCGGTGGTCTCCATCGGCTCGTGCGGCTCGTGGGGCGGCTGGCCGTCCACCGGCGTCAACCCGACCGGCTGCAAGGGTCTGCCGGAGGTGCTGAAGGGCAAGCCGGTGGTCACCATCCCCGGCTGCCCGCCGAACCCCTACAACTTCCTGTCGACTGTGCTGCACTTCGTGACCTTCGGCAAGCTGCCGGAGCTGGACGACAAGGGCCGGCCGAAGTTCGCCTATGGCCGCCTGATCCACGAGAACTGCGAGCGTCGCCCGCACTTCGACGCCGGCCGCTTCGCCATGGAGTTCGGCGACTACGGCCACCGCCAGGGCTACTGCCTGTACAAGCTGGGCTGCAAGGGCCCGGAAACCTACGCGAACTGCCCCTCCATCGGGTTCAACGACGTCGGCCAGGGCACTTGGCCGGTCGGCACCGGGCATCCCTGCTTCGGCTGCACCGAGCAGGGCGTCGGCTTCTCCAAATCGATCCACGAGTTGGCCAGCCTCAAGTCGGTGACGCCGCCCAACACCTACCCGGACGTCCGCTCGGAGAAGGGCAACGGCGCCAGCCCCGGCGCGGTTGCCGCGGTGGCCGGCATCACCGGCGCCGCCATCGGCGCGGGGGCGGTCATCGCCAGCCGCCTGGGCAAGCAGGACAAGGCCGACGAAACATCGAAGACCAAAGCGTGAGGAGGCGGCCATGACCCTCTCCCGCCGCAACTTCCTGAGCCAAGCGGCCCGCGGCAGCGCCGCGGCGGCCGCAGCGGCCTGCACCGCAGTGGCGGCCGCGCCCGAGGCCAACGCGCTGCAGCGCCCGCCCAAGCCCATGCCGGCCGACGCCGTCGGCCTGCTCTACGACAGCACGCTGTGCATCGGCTGCAAGGCCTGCGTGAAGGCGTGCAAGGACGCCAACGGCATGCCGGTCGAGGTCGCTCCCGACCAGACCGCCTGGAACGGCGGCGAGTGGGACACCCCGGTCGAGCTGTCGGGCAAGACCCTGAACGTCATCAAGGTCTACACGAACGGCACGATGGCCGAGAAGGACCGCGAGACGGACGGCTTCGCCTTCATCAAGCGGCAATGCCTGCACTGCGCCGACCCGTCCTGCGTGTCGGTCTGCCCGGTGTCGGCGATGACCAAGGACGCGAAGACCGGCATCGTCGGCTACAACCCGGACGCCTGCATCGGCTGCCGGTATTGCGTGCTGTCCTGCCCGTTCGGCGTGCCGAAGTACGAGTACGACCAGGCCTTCGGCCAGATCCGCAAGTGCCAGCTGTGCAAGCACCGGCTGGCGGAGAACCAGTTGCCGGCCTGCGCCGACGTCTGCCCGACCGGCGCCACGCTGTTCGGCCGCACCGAGGACCTGAAGGCCGAGGCCAAGCGCCGCGTCGCGCTGAAGCCGGGCGAGCGCGCGCACTTCCCGCGCGGCGACATCGCCGGCACGGTCGGCGGCAAGCGCGACGGGCACGAGGCGCCGGTCCGCGTCGCCTATCAGCCGCACATCTACGGCGAGAAGGAGTTGGGCGGCACGCAGTGCCTCGCCGTCTCGGCGGTGCCGTTCGACAAGCTGAACCTGCCGACCAACGTGCCGGACACCGGCTATCCCACGGTGTCGGAAGGCATCCAGCACACGCTGTACGCCGGCATGGTCGGCCCGGCGACGCTGCTGGCGGGGCTCGTCTACCTCGCCCACCGCAACACCAAAGACCACGACGTGGATTGAGGCGGAGCCATGGCCAGCATCCTTTCCGACCAGACGCCCAATTCCCCTGGCACCCCTTCCGGGTCCACGTGGGTCAACCCGCACAAGCCGATCGGTGGGCGCCTCATCACCGAGCCGTTCCTGATCGCGCTGGTCTTCGTCGGCATTGGCGGCGTCCTGATGGCGCAGCGCTTCGCCGGCGGTCTGGGCGCGGTCGCCAACATCTCCGACGGCTACCCCTGGGGCATGTGGGTGGCGGTGGACGTGGTGATCGGCTCGGCCTTCGGCTGCGCCGGCTACGTCATGGCCTTCCTGGCCTACATCATGAACAAGGGCAAGTACCACCCGCTGGTCCGCCCGGCGGTGCTGGCCAGCCTGTTCGGCTACGGTCTGGCCGGCTTGGCGGTGATCGTCGACCTCGGCCGGTACTGGAACTTCTACCACCTGATGCTGCCGTGGTACGCGCAGCCCAACTCGGTGATGCTGGAGGTCGGCCTGTGCGTGGCGACCTACACCATCGTCCTGATGGTGGAGTTCGCGCCGGCCTTCCTGGAAAGGTTCGGGTTCGAGAACGCCCGGCGCAAGCTAAACCGCCTGCTGTTCCTCTTCGTGGCGCTGGGCGTGCTGCTGCCCACCATGCACCAGTCGTCGCTGGGCACCATGATGGTGGTCGTCGGCCACAAGCTGTCGCCGCTGTGGCAGACGCAGCTGCTGCCGGTCTTCTTCTGGCTGACCGCCGTGCTGATGGGCTTCGGCGTGGTGGTGTGGGAGTCGGTGATGGCGTCCCTGTGCTTCAACCGCCCGACCGAGAAGGCGGTGCTGCGCAAGGTGGCGGAGTTGATGCTGGTCACCACCGCGGTGTTCGTCGGGCTGCGCATCGTCGATTTCGCGGTGCGCGGCCAGCTCGGCGCGCCCTTCGGCGCGCACGGCACGCTGATGTTCTGGGTGGAGACGGCGCTGTTCCTCGCCGGCATGCTGGTCGTGCTGCCGAAGAAGGCGCGCAGCGAGCGCAAGGCGCTGTTCCTCGGCTCGTCCCTGGTGCTGTTCGGCGGCATCATCTACCGCCTGAACGTCTACATCGTCGGCTTCATCCCGGCGGTCGGCCCGTGGAGCTACTTCCCCTCGCTGGCCGAGATCTTCGTCACCGTCGGCATCTTCGCGCTGGAAGTCCTGCTGTACCTGGTCTTCGTGAAGACCTTGCCCGTCATGCACGCCGTCGACGCTAAGCACGGCTGATCTAGGAGGAAACGTACCGTGGCTCAGCGAATTACCGTGGATCCGATCACCCGCATCGAAGGCCATCTGCGGGTCGATTGCGAAGTCGATGGCGGCAAGGTGACGAAGGCCTGGGCGTCCGGCCAGATGTGGCGCGGCATCGAGCTGATCCTGCAGGGCAAGGACCCGCGCGACGCGTGGGTGTTCACCCAGCGCATCTGCGGCGTCTGCACCACCTCGCACGCCATCACCTCGGTGCGCACCGTCGAGAACGCGCTGAAGCTGGAGATCCCGCTGAACGCGCAGTACATCCGCAACCTGATCCAGGGTGCGCATGCGGTGCACGACCACATCGTGCACTTCTACCACCTGTCGGCGCTCGACTTCGTGGACATCGTCTCGGCCCTCAAGGCCGACCCGGCGGCCACCGCCAAGCTGGCGCAGTCGCTGTCCGACTGGCCGAATAACTCCGTCGCCGACTTCGCCACCGCGCAGAAGCGGCTGCAGGCGTTCGTCAACTCCGGCCAGTTGGGCATCTTCGGCTCCGGCTACTGGGGCCACCCGGCGATGAAGCTGCCGCCGGAGGCCAACCTGATGGCCGCCACCCACTACCTGCAGGCGCTCGACTACCAGCGCCGGATCAACAAGGTGGTGGCGATCCTCGGCTCGAAAACGCCGCACATCCAGAACGTCGCGGTCGGCGGCGTCACCAACCCCATCAACTTCGACAGCCAGTCCACGCTGACGCTGGAGAAGCTGATGTACATCAAGACGCTGATCGGCGAGGTCGGCGACTTCATCACCAAGGTCTACATCCCCGACGTCTGTGCGGTGGGCGCGCTGTACGCCGACTGGACGGCGGTGGGCCGCGGCGTGGTCAACTACCTGACCACCCCCGACATGCCCATCGACACAAAGGGGACCAAGTTCGCGCTGCCCGGCGGCTATATCGAGAACGCCGACTTCGCGACCTTCAAGCCGATCACCAGCTTCTCCGACCCCTACTTCGAGCAGGGCGTCAAGGAGAGCACCATGCACTCGTGGTACGAGACCGGCGCCGGCCCGCTCCACCCCTACAAGGGCGAGACCAAGCCGCAGTACACGGACTGGCAGGACGACGGCAAGTACAGCTGGATCAAGACGCCGACCTTCTACGACAAGCGCGCCCAGGTCGGCCCGCTGGCCAACGTGCTGGCCATGTACGCCGCCGGCCACGCCCGCACCAAGTTCTGGGTGGGCGAAGTGCTGAACACCGTGTCGGCCATCGCCGGCACCAAGGTGGGTCCGGACGCGCTGCACTCCACCATCGGCCGCCACGCCGCCCGCGCGGTACGCTGCGTGGTGCTGCACGAGGAGCTGTCGAACCAGTGGAACCTGCTGATGGAGAACATCGGCAAGGGAGACACCACCACGTTCAACAAGCCGGTGTTCCCGAAGGAGGAGATCCGCGGCTACGGCGTGCACGAGGCGCCGCGCGGCATCCTCTCGCACTGGGTGGTCATCGAGGGCGGCAAGATCAAGAACTACCAAGCCGTGGTGCCGACCACCTGGAACGCCGGCCCGCGCGACGAGAAGGGCAACCTCAGCGCCTACGAGGCGTCGCTGATGGACAGCCCGGTCGCCGACGCGGAGCAGCCGCTGGAGATCATCCGCACCATGCACTCCTTCGACCCATGTTTGGCCTGCGCCGTGCACCTGACGGACACGGAGAGCAAGTCGACGTATCAGGTCAAGGTGGCCTGACTACTTCCCCACCCTGTCCCTCCCCCGCCCAGCGGGCGAGGGGCAGGGTGGGGCCACACGCATGCTCTCTCCATGGTCCAAGAATGAACCTCTCCCCCATCCTCGTCCTCGGCCTCGGCAACATCCTGATGCAGGACGAAGGCATCGGCGTGCGCGTGGTGGAGGCGCTCGAACAGAGCTGGACCTTCCCCGAGCATGTCTCCCTAGTGGACGGCGGCACCTGCGGCATGGACATGCTGGACATCATCGCCAGCCACCGGCGCATGGTCGTGGTGGACGCGGTGAAGACCGGGGCGCCGCCCACCACCCTGGTTCGGCTGGAGGGCGACGCGGTCCCCGCCTTCTTCAAGGGCAAGCTGTCGCCGCACCAGGTCGGTCTGTCCGACCTGCTGGCCACGCTGCGCCTGCAGGGCGAGGGGCCGGAGAGCACCGTCGTCATCGGCTGCGTCCCGGCCGGCATGCGGATCACCCTCGACCTCACCCCCGAGGTCGCCGCCAAGGTGCCGGACCTCGTGGGCATGGTGCTGGACGAGCTGCACGCTTTGGGTGTCGAACCTATGCCGCGATGACCTCCGGCGGCGCCCGGCCGCAGGCGGGAAACCTTTTCCTTACCAATTCTGCGGATACTTCCAATTCTCAAAAAGAGGTCCGACAGAGACCCGCCGCATCCATTGGGAGTTCCGCATGGCCCGCTTTCTCAACCGGATGACCCTCGCGCAGAAGCTGGTTGCCCTGAACATCGTCGGCACGCTCATCAGCTGCGCCGCCATCGTCTTCATCGCCCTGTACTTCGTCTCCAGCCAGCTCAAGCAGCAGGAGATGGAGAGGCAGGACATGAACATGAAGGTGGCCCTCGAACTTCTGAACCCGAAGAGCGAACCGTATGTGGTGGTGGACGGCAAACTGACCGTCGGCGGCCGCACCCTCGACGGCAACTTCGAACTGGTGGACAGCCTGAAGCGCCTGCTCGGCATCACCTCCACCATCTTCCGCGGCGACAGCCGCATCGCCACCACGGTGTTCGCCGCCGACGGCTCCCGCGCACTGGGAACCAGGATGCTGCCGGCCATCCACGAGCAGGTGATGCAGCGTGGCGTGCCGTTTCTCGGCGAATCCGACGTGCTCGGCACCAAGTACCTGGTCTCCTACGAGCCCCTGAAGGACGCCCAGGGCAAGGTGCTGGGCGCCATCGCCGTGGGCATGAAGTCATCGGACTTCTACGCCATGGTGGGCGCGCTGGGCTGGCGCATCGCCGGCGTGGCGCTGCTCATCGGCGTCGCGCTGTGCGCGTTGACCTACCTGTACGTCCGCCAGCAGATGGACGCGGTGCACCGGCTGTCCGACGTGATGGGCGCGCTGGGCCGCAGGGACTACGCCGTCGCCATCACCGACACCGGGCGCGGCGACGAAATCGGCGCGATGGCCCGCGCCGTCTCCGGCTTCAAGGACTCCCTCCAGCAGGCCGAGGAGGCGGAACGCCGCCAACGCGACGCCGAGGCCAAGCAGGCCCGCCGCCGCACCGAGATCGACCGCGCCACCCAGACCTTCGCCGGCAACATCGACGTGGTGGTGCGCGCGGTGTCCGACAGCGCCACCCGCATGCGCGGCAACGCCGAGCGCCTGTCGCGCTCCGCCGAGGAGACGCAGGCGGCGGTGAGCACCGTGTCGTCGGCCTCGCAACTCGCCTCCGCCAACGTCGAGACGGTGGCGGCGGCGGCCGAGGAGCTGACCGCCTCCATCGGCGAGATCAGCCGCCACGTCGGCGAGGCCAGTTCGGTCGCTGACCGCGCGGTCGGCGAGGCGCGGACCACCAATGAGACCGTCCAGGGCCTCGCCGACGCCGCCAACCGCATCGGCGAGGTGGTGAGCCTCATCAAC
Organism: Azospirillum sp.; assembly: GCF_050789165.1. Classification (NCBI taxonomy): domain Bacteria; kingdom Pseudomonadati; phylum Pseudomonadota; class Alphaproteobacteria; order Rhodospirillales; family Azospirillaceae; genus Azospirillum; species Azospirillum sp. The sequence goes on along the minus strand of NZ_JBOZRT010000110.1, from coordinate 78,916 downwards.
TCCATCGCCAGCCAGACCAACCTGCTGGCGCTGAACGCCACGATCGAAGCCGCCCGTGCGGGCGAAGCGGGCAAGGGCTTCGCGGTCGTGGCCTCGGAGGTGAAGAACCTCGCCAACCAGACCGCCAAGGCCACCGAGGACATCCAGGCCCAGGTCGGCGCCATCCAGGGCGAGACGCAGCGCGCCGTCGGCGCGATCTCCGGCATCGTCGACACGATCCGCCGCATCAGCGAAATCACCACGACGGTCGCCGCCGCGGTTGAGCAGCAGGGCGCCGCCACCAACGAGATCGCTCGCAACGTCCAGCAGGCATCCAGTGGCACCCGCGCGGTCACCGGCAGCATCGACGGTGTCTCCCGCCAAGCGCAGGAGACCGGCGCCAACGCCGAGGAACTGCTCGGAGCCGCGCAGGCGCTGCTGGCGGAAAGCCAGAAGCTGGGCAGCGAAGTGTCCGGCTTTCTGAACATCGTGCGGCGGGGGTAGTCCCGCCCCTCCCCCACCGTTGACCCACATCAATGCGGCCAACCGCCGCTCACCCGACGCTTCCCGAACACCGCCCCGGAACGATCACCGATGTGCCTCGGCATCCCCATGCAGGTCCTGGAGACCGACGGAATCCTCGCCCGCTGCACCGGGCGGGGGGAGGAGCGCATGGTCAACCTGCTGCTGGTCGGCGAGGTGCCGGCCGGCGGCTGGGTGCTGGTTCACCTGAGCAACGCCGTGCGCGAGTTGGAGGCGGACGAGGTCGCCCCGCTCAACGACGCGCTGGACGCCATCCTGCTGTCGGCGCGCGGCGAGAACACCGACCACCTGTTCGCCGACCTCATCGCCGCCCGTGAGACCGCCCCATGACGAGCGCCGGCTTCGCCCTCGACGAGACGCCGCGCTGCGGCACCTGCGGCACCGTCTACGATGGCCGCTCGGGGGACCCGTTGCGCGAGGTCCCGCCGGGCGTCAGCTTCGGCCGCCTGCCGGCGCACTGGCGCTGCCCCGGCTGCGGCGGGCCGCAGCACGGCTTCTTCCCAGCCGCGCCCGGTGCCGATCCGATGCGGGACCGCGTCGATGCCCTGGTCGCCGCCTACCGCGTCGTCGCCGACACCGACATGAAGGGGTTGTCGGTCTGCAACACGGCGCTCGCGGTCGAGGCGGTCGGCTTCCGCGAAATCACTTTGTCCGATGGGGGCTTCGCCTGGCTCGGCATGCTGATCGCGCCGTGGACGCTGAACGCCGTGCTGGTCCCGCACGCCCCGGCGCGCTGGATGGCCCTGAACGATGGCGACCAGACGGTGGAGACGCTGCCGGCCGGCGCCTTCGCCTTCAAGGCGGCGCGCGTCGGCGCGCTCGGCACGCTGGCGGTCATTTCCGCGGTATCCGACATGACCCTGCTGCGCGACCAGGACGACGCCCGCGAGGCCGCGCACGCCGCCCTCGACGCGCTGCTGGTGCCGAAGACGGCCGAGGAAACGCCGGAGATTCCGGAACCCTCACTGCCCCCCGCCCCGCCGCCGGTGGGCGCCAAGCCGGCGAAGCCGCCGCGATCGCGCCGCGCGCTGTTCGGCGGACGGGGATGAGCGGCGCGCCCGAAGGCAGCGTCGCCATCCGCCTGACGGTCTCCGGCGGCACGGTCCGCGCCGCGCGCGTCGCCGTGCACCGCCCCACCGACGTCGCCGCCGCCTTGCGCGGCAAGACCGTGGCCGAGGCGTTGCGCTTGATACCGCTGCTGTTCAGCGTCTGCGGCATGGCGCAGGGAATCGCCGCGCTGTCGGCGTGCGAGGCGGCGCTCGGCCTCGAACCAGCCCCAGGGCACCGCACAGCGCGCACGCTGCTGGTGCTCGCCGAGACGCTGGCCAGCCACGCCTGGAACATCTTCATGGATGGTCCGCACCGCCTGGGTGAACCGCCGGCCCCCCAGCACCTCGCCACGCTGCGCGCGGTGACCGCGGGCATCCTGCCGGCGCTCTATCCGGAGCGCGACCACCTGCGCCCCGGCGGCGGGACCCTGCGGCCGAATCGCGCCTCCCTGGCCACCGCCGTTGCGCGGCTGGACGCCCACGTCGCGCAGACGATGCTGGGCGGCGCACCCTTCCCGGCCGAGTTCGACGACCTCGCCACCTGGGCCGGGCAGGGCGCGACACCGGCCGCCCGGCTGTTGCGCCGCGCGCTCGACGCACCGGGCTTCGGCGCCTGCGCCGTTGCCCCGCTGGCGGACCGGCCGGCGGCGTGGTACGCCCGCCGCCTCACCGCCGATCCCGGTTTCGGCGCCCGCCCACACGACGGCGGCGCGCCGGCCCACACCGGCCCGCTGGCCCGCATGGCCGACCAGCCGCCGGTGACCGGGATTCTGGAACGCTTCGGCTCCGGCCTCGCCGCCCACGCCACGGCGCGGCTGGCCGAGCTGGCTGGGCTCCCCGCCCGCATCGCCGAGCTGGCCGAGGAGGTGGCGCCCGCCGGTCCCGGCGTCGAGCGCACCGCCCCCGGCGAGGGCGCCGGCGTGGTGGAGACGGCGCGCGGCCGGCTGGCGCACTGGGTGCGGCTGGAGCAGGGGCGCATCGCCGATTACCGCACCGCGGCGCCCACCGAGTGGAACTTCCACCCCGACGGCCCGCTCGCCCGCGGCCTCGTCGGCGCATCGGACAGCGTCGACCTGCTGGAGCGCGCCGGATTGCTGGCTGCGGCGCTCGACCCGTGCGTAGCCTTCGGCATCGACGTCGAGCGGGAGGGCTGACCGGCATGCCCCGCCAGAATCGCGTCACCCCCTTCGGCACCTTCATCGCCACGCCCGCGCGTGGCGCCTTTCTGGGCAACCGCGGCTGCCTGACCGGCCGCTCCGACAACATCGGCGCGCGGCGCTGGGGCGTGCGCGCCTGGATCTGCTGCCGCCTCGACTACCCGCGATCCACGCCGCTGCCGTTGTCCGGCCCGGGGCTGACCACACAGCTGTTCTTTCTCGACGAGGCCACGGCGCTCGCCGCCGGGCACCGCCCGTGCGCGCTGTGTCGCCGCGCCGACTTCGAGCGCTTCCGCCGCCACTGGGCGCACGGCAACGGCCTGCCCGCCCCGCCGCGTGCACCCGAGCTGGACGCCCGCCTGCACGCCGAACGCCTCGCCGAACACACCACCACTCTCGACGCCCTGCCCGACGGCGCGATGGTCGTGCTGCCCGGGACGCCAGACACCGTGTGGCTGCTGCACGGCGGCGCGCTGCACGCGTGGACGCCCGGCGGCTACGGCGAGCGCCGGCCGCGCCCGTCCGGCGCGGCCCGCCTGCTGACGCCGCCCTCCACCGTCGCGGCGCTGGCCGACGGCTACGCCCCCCACACCGCCCTTCCCGCCTGACGGAGCCCGCATGCACGAGTTGGCCCTGTGCCGGAGCATCATCGAGCTGTGCCGCGAGCAGGCGGATCGGCAGGGTTTCCGCACGGTCAAAGCCATCCGGCTGTCCATCGGCGCGCTTTCCCACGTCGAGCCGCAGGCGCTAGAGTTCGGCTTCGACGCGGCCAGCCGCGGCACGCTGGCGGAGGGCGCGGTGCTGGAGATCGAACGGCCGCCCGGCCAGGCCTTCTGCATGGTGTGCGAGGCGACGGTGCCGCTGGAGCAGCGCTTCGACCCGTGCCCGCGCTGCGCCGGTCACCAGCTGATCGTCACCGGCGGCGAGGAAATGCGCGTCCAGGATTTGGAGGTCGAGTGATGTGCACGGTCTGCGGTTGCGGCGACGGCGAGACGAAGGTCGAGGGCCATCACCACCACGATCACCACCATGACCATGACCATGACCATGACCATGACCATGACCATGACCATGACCATGGGCATGACCATGACCACGATCACGGCGACCACGAGCACGTGCTGCCCGATGGCACCGTGATCCGCCACAGCCACCACGAGCACCACGAGCATCACGGCGGCCCCGAGCACGACCACCACCACGATCACGAAGTCCATCACCACCACGACGACGGGGTGATCGACCTCGGCCGCGGCCCGGCCGGCGCCGAGGTTCCGGGCATGAGCCAGACCCGGCTGGTGCGGATCGAGCAGGACATCCTCGCCAAGAACGACAGCTTCGCGGCGGTGAACCGCCAGCTGTTCGCCGCCAAAGGAGCCTTCGTCCTCAACCTCATGTCCAGCCCCGGGTCGGGCAAGACGACGCTGCTGGCGCGCACGCTGACCGACCTCAAGGGCCGCTTCCCGGTGGCGGTGATCGAGGGCGACCAGCAGACCAGCTTCGACGCCGACCGCATCCGCGCCACCGGTGCCCCGGCCATCCAGATCAACACCGGCAAGGGCTGCCACCTCGACGCCCAGATGGTGACGCAGGCGCTGGGCCGGCTCGGCACGCCGGAGAACGGCGTGCTGTTCATCGAGAACGTCGGCAACCTCGTCTGCCCGGCCGGCTTCGACCTGGGCGAGGCGCACAAGGTGGTCGTGCTCTCGGTGACCGAGGGCGAGGACAAGCCGCTCAAGTACCCGAACATGTTCGCTGCCGCCGACCTGCTGCTGGTCACCAAGGTGGACCTGCTGCCGCACCTGACCTTCGACGTGGAGCGCATGATCGCCTACGCCCGCCGGATCAAGCCGAACCTGGAGGTGCTGCCGGTCTCCGCCACGTCCGGGGAAGGGCTGGAGGCGTGGTACGCCTGGATCGAAGCCGGGCTGGCGAAGGCCAAGCGGCCGGGATGACGGTCCGTCGCATCCGGGTCCGGGTCCGCGGGCAGGTGCAGGGGGTGGGCTTCCGCCCCTTCATCCACGCGCTGGCCCGCGCGCACGGCTTGACCGGCTGGGTGCTGAACGATGGTGAAGGCGTGCTGCTGGAGGTGCAGGGGCCGGACACCGTCGACTTCCTCGCCGCCCTGCCCGCGCAAGCCCCGCCGCTCGCCCGCGTCGACGCGGTGGAGCCGCAGGAGGTCCCTCCCGTACCCGGTGAAACGGACGTCGCCATTCGCGCCAGCGACCCGACGCAACGCGTCACCACCGCGGTCACCGCCGATGCGGCCGTCTGTCCCGCCTGCCTCGCCGAGTTGTTCGACCCGGCCGACCGGCGGTACCGCTACCCGTTCCTGACCTGCACGCACTGCGGCCCTCGTTTCACCATCACCCGGCGGCTGCCCTACGATCGGCCGCAGACGTCGATGGCCGGCTTTCCGCTTTGCGAGGCCTGCGCCGCCGACTACCACGACCCAGCCGACCGCCGCTTCCACGCCCAGCCCACCGCCTGCCCGGCCTGCGGCCCGCGCCTGTCGCACCCGGTGGAGGAGGTCCTGGCGGCCTTGCGGGCGGGCAAGATCGTCGCGCTGAAGGGGCTTGGCGGCTTCCACCTCGCTTGCGACGCCACGAACGATACGGCCGTGGGCCGCCTGCGGCGGCTGAAGCAGCGTAACGGAAAACCGTTCGCGATCATGGTCGCCAACACTCCGTCGGCGGAGCGGCTGGTGGAGGTGAACGCGGCGGAACGCGCGCTGCTGGAAGGGCCGGCGCGGCCGGTGGTGCTGTTGCGGCGGCGCCATTTGCCCCCTCTTCATCCCTCCCCCGCTGACGCGGTGGAGGGGGCAGAGCAGCGGCAGTCCCCTCCACCTCGAAGAGGGGGAGGGTTAGGGAGGGGGCAACCAGCGCTGTCCCCCGCCATCGCCCCCGACCTCGCGTGGCTCGGCGTCATGCTCCCCTACACGCCGCTGCATTACCTGCTTTTCCACGAAGCTGCCGGCCGCCCCGACGGCACGGTGTGGCTGGCCGCGCCGCAGCCGCTCGCCCTGGTGATGACCTCCGCCAACCCCGGCGGCGAGCCGCTGGCCATCGGCAACGGGGAAGCGCACCGCCGCCTCGCCGGCATCGCCGACCTGATCGTCGACCACGACCGGGACATCGTGGTGCGCGCCGACGACTCCGTCGTCCGTGTCCTGGCCGGCGCCCCCGCCTTCCTTCGCCGCGCCCGCGGCTTCGTGCCGATGCCGATCCGCCTGCCCCACGCTGTGCCCCCCATCCTCGGAGTCGGCGGCCACCTCAAGGCCACCGTCTGCGTCACCCGCGGCGCGGAAGCGTTCCTGTCGCAGCACATCGGCGACCTCGACAACGCCGCAACCGTCGGCTTCCTGGAGGAGACCGTCGCCCATCTCCTGCACATCCTGGAGGTGGAGCCCGCCGCCGTCGCCCACGACCTTCACCCGGATTTCCAGAGCACCCGCTTCGCCGAGCGCCTCGGCCTGCCCGCCGTCCCCGTGCAGCACCACCACGCCCATATCGCCGCGGTGCTGGCCGAGCACGGCGTGGCCGGCCCGGCGCTCGGCTTGGCGCTCGACGGCTTCGGCCTGGGCTCCGACGGCGGCGCCTGGGGCGGCGAGATGCTGCTGGTCGACGGCCCGCGGTTCGAGCGCGTCGGCCACCTCGCCCCGCTCGCCCAGCCCGGCGGCGACGCGGCGGCGCGCCAGCCCTGGCGCATGGCGGCAGCGGCGCTCGCCCGTCTCGGCCGCGCCGATGAGATCGCCGAGCGTTTCCACACGCACGGCCCGGCCGAGGGCGTGCGGCGGGTGATCGAGAGCGGCTTCAACGCTCCGCCGACCACATCCTGCGGGCGCTGGTTCGACGCCGCCTGCGGCCTGCTGGGCGTGCGGGCGATAGCTGGCTTTGAGGGCGAGGCGCCGATGGCGCTGGAATCGCTGGTGCGCGCTCCCAAGGTCGCCGAAGGCGCCTGGAGCGTGACCGACGGCGTGCTCGACCTCACTCCGCTGCTCGAACGATTGTTGCAGGTCAATGCGGCGGAGGGGGCCGACCTGTTTCATGGCACCCTGGCCGCAGCGCTGGTGGACTGGACGATGCCGGAACTGGAGGCACGCCGCCTCGACCGCATCGCGTTGTCCGGCGGCTGCCTGATGAACGGCGTGCTGGCCGAGGGACTGGTATCAGCCTTCGCGGCGCGTGGCGTCGGGGCGCTGCTGCCCCGCCGGGCGCCGGCCAACGACGGCGCCCTCAGCCTCGGCCAAGCCTGGGTCGGGGCGCTCAGCGTGATGGAGACGTGAACCGATGTGCCTGGCCGTACCCGCCCGCGTGGTGGCCCTCCTGGACGAGGACCGCGCCACCGTGAACCTCGGCGGCGTGACCATGCCGGTGTCGCTGGCCCTGGTCGAGGGGGTGGCGGTGGACGACTACGTGATCGTCCACGTCGGCTACGCGCTCACCCGCCTCGACCGCGCCGAGGCGGAGAAGACGCTGGCGCTGCTGGCGGAAGCGGGCGTGACCGCGGAGGCCGGCGCATGAGCCGCCTGTTCACCCGCAAGCTCGACCTCGCCGCCGGGGCCGTGGACATGAGCCACGGGTCGGGCGGCAAGGCGATGGCGCAGCTGGTGCGCGACCTGTTCGCCGCGGCCTTCGCCAACCCGTACCTCGACCAGCAGAACGACCAAGCGGCCTTCGACGCGCCGCCGGGGCGCATGGTGGTGACCACCGACGGCTTCGTGGTCTCGCCGCTGTTCTTTCCCGGCGGCGACATCGGCTCGCTGGCGGTGCACGGCACGGTCAACGACGTGGCGATGGCCGGCGCCCGGCCGCTCTACCTCACCGCCGGTTTCATCCTGGAGGAGGGCTTCGCCCTCGCCGACCTCAAGCGGATCGTCGACTCCATGGCCGCCGCCGCGCGCGACGCCGGCGTGCCGGTGGTCACCGGCGACACCAAGGTGGTGGAGCGCGGCAAGGGCGACGGCGTCTTCATCACCACCACCGGCATCGGCGTGGTGCCGGACGGCGTAGCCCCCTCCGGCGACCGCGCCCGGCCCGGCGACGTCATCCTGGTCAGCGGCACCATGGGCGACCATGGCGTTGCCATCATGTCCACCCGCGAGAGCCTGACCTTCGACACCGCCGTCGTGTCCGACAGCGCGGCGCTGCACACGCTGGTGGCCGCCATGGTGGCCGCGGCGCCGGACGTGCACGTTCTGCGCGACCCGACGCGCGGCGGGCTTGCGACCACGCTGAACGAGATCGCCCACCAGTCCGGCGTCGGCATGCTGATCCGCGAGGCCGCCGTGCCGCTGCGCGGCGAGGTGGCGGCGGCGTGCGAGTTGCTTGGTCTCGACCCGCTCTACGTCGCCAACGAGGGCAAGCTGATCGCCATCTGCGCGCCCACGGACGCCGAGCGCCTGCTGTCCACCATGCGCGACCACCCGCTCGGCCGCGACGCCGCCGCTATCGGCACGGTGCATGAGGACGCGCACCATTTCGTCCAGATGGAAACCCGCTTCGGCGGCAAGCGAATCGTTGATTGGCTGAGCGGCGAGCAGCTTCCCCGGATTTGCTGATCCTCCCCCGTCGCGGTCATCCGGATGCGCTCTTGCCTCTCGGATGACCCGCATCCCCGGCGTTCCGGAATCCCGCCCGGCCTGTTGAACGCGGCGTCTCCGACCACGAGGATGCGATGGCGACGCTGCAAACCCTACGGCTGGCCGGCTTACCCTCGGCGCCGCCGCGCCCGCTGCATGCCAACCGGCTGAAGCGGGCGGTGGACGTGGTGGGGGCTTTGGCTCTGCTGCTGGTGTTCGCAGCGCCGATGCTGCTGATCGCGCTGCTGGTCGGGATGGACGGCGGCCCGGTGGTGTTCGGGCACCGGCGCATCGGTGCCGACGGGCGGACCTTCACCTGCTGGAAGTTCCGCTCCATGGTCGCCAACGCCCACGAGGTGTTCCAGGATCTCCTGAGGCGCGACCCGGCCGCCCGCGCCGAGTGGGCGGCGACCCACAAGCTGAAGGACGATCCGCGCGTCACCCGGATCGGCCGCTTCCTGCGTCGCACCAGCCTGGACGAGTTGCCTCAGCTCCTCAACGTGCTGAAGGGCGAGATGAGCCTCGTCGGCCCGCGCCCTATCGTCGACGACGAGGTGGCGCGCTACCGTGTCTGCTATGCCGTCTACAGGCAGTGCCGGCCGGGTCTGACCGGCCTGTGGCAGGTCAGCGGCCGCAACGACGTGGATTACGGTCGACGCGTGCAGCTCGACACCGCCTACGCCTTCGGCTGGAGCTTCTGGGGCGACGTGGCCATCCTGCTGAAGACCGTGCGGGTCATGGTGTCCGGCCGCGGCGCTTACTGAACGCCGCATTTCCGCCGATATCGCGTGATTCGATGGGACGCGCCGGGCAAACCGCGCGTCCCGACCCCATGTCTGGTACGGAAGCGCGGCCGTGCCGTGGCCAATTTGTTATCGGCGACGCGCCATGCTACCTTTCGGGCGGGTCACCGGGGCCCCGGTGCGTGCCGCGGCGCGCCCGTGCGTCTCCGGCCCCGGTGACCCGGACGAACCACGTGGTGCGATGACGTCGATGACCAGCATGAGGCCGGCGGAGCCGGTGAGCCGAGAGGGGCGCAGGATGGGGAAGCTGCTGGTGGCGCTGGTGATGCTGTTGGTGGGCTCCGGCACGGCGTGCGCGGTGGCGCCGGCCAGCCGCGCCGACGTCGGCGCGGCGCTCGACCGCTACCGGCATGAGTACGCCAAGGTCCGCCCCAGCGGCACGCTGCCCAGCACCTCCGACCGCAACTACATCCTGTTCGCCGACGTGATGCGCCGCGTGCTGACCGAGCACGTGAAGCCCTTCGACCCGCAGGTGCTGGTCGACAAGGCCGTCCAGGGCCTGCAGAAGAAGAAGAAGGAGGATCCGTCCGCCGGCGACCGCGCGCTGACCGAAAGCGCGCTGGACGTCATGCTGACGTCGCTCGACCCCTACTCGAGCTTCCTCGACTCCGAACATTTCCGCTACATGCGCGAGCAGACGCAGGGCGAGTTCGGCGGCCTCGGCATCGAGGTCACCATGGACGACGACTCGGGACTGGTCCGCGTGGTCAGCCCGATCGACGGCTCCCCCGCCGCCCGCGCCGGGCTGCGCACCGGCGACCTGATCGCCCGCATCGACGAGACGCAGGTGAAAGGCATGAACCTGCGCGACGCGGTGGCGCGCATGCGCGGCCCGGTCGGCACCTCGGTGGCGTTGACGCTGCAGCGCTCGAACGCCAATGCGCCCGTGCGGGTGTCGCTGACCCGTGCGGTGGTGAAGATCCAGCCGGTGCGTTACCGCCTGGAGGGCGACGTCGCCTACATCCGCATCGCCGCCTTCAACCAACAGACCGCGCACAGCCTGGACGAGGCGGTGGAGGACATGCGCCGGCAGACCGCCGGCAAGCTGGCCGGTGCCGTCATCGACCTGCGCAACAACCCGGGCGGCCTGCTCGACCAGGCGGTCAACGTCGCCGACCGCTTCCTGGAGGCGGTGGAGATCGTCTCGGTCCGCGGCCGCGACCCGGATGAGAACCGCCGCTACAGCGGCACGCCGGGCGACCTGCTGCCGGGCCTGCCGCTGGTGGTGCTGGTCAACAGCGGCTCGGCCTCGGCGTCGGAGATCGTCGCCGGCGCGCTGCAGGACCACAACCGCGCCCTGCTGTTCGGCGTCCGCAGCTACGGCAAGGGCTCGGTGCAGACCATCTCCTCGCTGTCGGGCGACGTCGGCATCCGGTTGACCACGGCGCGCTACTTCCGGCCGTCGGGCGGGCTGGTGGACTGCTTCGGCATCTCGCCGAACCTCGAGATCCGGCCGGCCGGCCCGCCGCCGCCGCCGGGCGCTCCGCCCAGCGCCGCCAACGCCGAGGAGACGCATCCCGACCCCGCGACCTGCGACCCGGACGCCAAGGCCCCGCCGCCGCCGCGCAGCTGGCGGATGGAGGACCTGTGCCCCGACGTGGCCATGTCCGGCACGCCGAAGCCGGAGGACGACCGGCCGCTGCAGTGCGCCGTCGCCGCCATCCGCACCCGCCTGACCGGCGCGCTGGCCGGCCGCTGAGCGGGCGATGATCCGCATCCTGACGGTGGCCGCCTTTGCGGCCACCCTGGCGGCCTGCGGCACCACGCTGCCGGCCGCGCCGGTGAAAGCCGTCGCCCGCGACGCCGAGGAGGTCACCCGCCTGTTGCCGGCGATCCCGCTGAAACTGGAACGCTGCGCCTACGTCGACTTCGAGAACGATGCGGCGTACCGCAAGGAGCGGCAGCGCTACCTCCAGGAGCACCGCCGCCTGGAGGAGGTCGCCCACCGCGTCGCCGCCCGCACCACCGGCCAGTCTCTGGCCGACCTGCGCGCCACCGCCCGGACCATCGCCATCGCTCGCGCCGAGCGGGAATTCGGCGGGCCCCACCCACCCGTGCCGATGTGCCGGACGCTTCTGGACGGCTGCCAGGGCCGTGACGTGAAGCGCTGCCCGCCGGTCAACGTCATGGCTCCGGACGCGGTGCGCACGGTGCTCGCCGCGGAGTCATAGGACGGCCGGCACCGTCTCCCATCGTCACCGTCGCCAACCCCTTCGGTAGCACATATACTGCACCGACGGGTCAACGCGGTTGCGGAGGGGGGATGTCGCCGTCGGGCCTCGCGAAACCTATCGCCGCCCTGTCCGCTTTTGTCTTGTCGGTGCTCCCCCTGTCCTCTATGGCGCGGGCGCAGGAACTGCGCATCGCCCTGTCGGAGGAGGTCAGCACCGCCGACCCTCAGCGCGACAACCTGCGCTCCCACAACAGCTTCGCCCGCCACGCTTTCGAGCCGCTGGTGGAGCGCGACGCCCGTCTGCAGCCGGTACCGCGGCTGGCAACCGGCTGGCGCATGCTCGACGACCGACGTTGGGAGTTCACGCTACGCTCCGGCGTGACGTTCCACGATGGCAGCCTCTTCACCGCCCGCGACGTGCTGTACAGCCTGTGCCGTGTGCGCGCCCTGCCCGGCGGCGCGGTTCCCTTCAAAGGCTCCCTGCGCGGGATCGAGGAGGTGACGGCCCCCGGCCCCGGCACCGTCGTCGTCCGCACCCGCGATCCCGACCCGGGCATCCCCTCGGCCCTGAGCCAGATCGCGATTGTCCGCGCACCAGCCGGCACCGAGCCGCTGTTCCACCCCGAGGGCTGCACCGGCGCCACCTGGGCGCCGCAGGAGCGGTTCGACGATGGCCGCGAGGCCGTCGGCACCGGCCCGTTCCGGCTGGTGTCGTTCCAGCGCGACGGCGTCAGCCGCTTCGTGCGCAACGATGCCTACTGGGGCGCCCGGCCGGCTTGGTCGGCCGTGTCGATCCGCACCATCGCCGACGAGGTGGCGCGCATCCGCTCGGTCATCGCCGGCGAGTCGGACATCATCGACCGCGTCGCCGTCGAGACGCTGGACTTCCTCAAGTCTTGGCCCAGCGTCCGTATCGTGCAGGCGGAGTCGGCGCTGCTCTGGTACATGCAGGTGGACCAGGAACGCGAGCCGCCGCCTCACGTTGCCGGCACCAACGGCCGCAACCCGTTCAAGGACCGCCGCGTACGGGAGGCGCTGTCGCTGGCGATCAGCCGGCCGGCGCTGGCGGAGCGCGTGCTGGGCGGATTCGGCGCCGCGGCCGGGCAGATGGTGCCGCCCGGCCTGATCGGCCACGACCCGGCGCTGCCACCGCCCGACCACGATCCGGAGAAGGCGCGCCGCCTGCTCGCCGAGGCCGGCTACGCCGACGGCTTCGAGATGCGGTTCCTCGGCCTGGGTTCGCGCCGCGCGCTGATCGAGGCGCTGGAGCAGATGCTCGGCGCCATCGGGCTGCGGGTCACGGTCGACGGTGCGACCGGGAAGGCCTACTCGGAGCGGCGCGCCAACCGCGAGTTCGGCGTCCTCATCTCCGGCTGGGCGACCACCTCGGGCGAGCTGGGGCAGCCGCTGCGCGACGTGCTGATGACCCATGACCGCGCCGGCGGCACCGGCACCGTGAACTTTGGCCGCTACTCCAACCGGACGCTGGACAGGCTGGCGGCCGAAGCGCTCGGCACCGTCGACCGCAGCGCGCGCGAGGAGAAGCTGCGTGCGGTGGCGCGGCTGGTCGCCGAGGACGTGGCGATCATCCCGCTGTTCTTCGACCCGCTGCTGTGGGCGATGCGCCACGACCTGGAGATCACCCCGCGCATGGACTTCTTCACGGTCGCCACCGACGTGCGGCCACGCTCGTGACGCCATGACCATTCCCCTGCCCCGGCGTCTATGGATCAAGTTCCTTGTCCTGGCCGTTCCACCGGTGCTGCTGACCATCCTGGCGTTCTCGGCGGTCTCCACCGCGCTGGTCCGCGCCGAGTTGCAGGAGGCCACCCAGCGCGAACTGCGCGAGTTCGCGGAGGCCAGCGCCGCTGCCCTGCGCGAACCGATCTGGTCGTTCAACAGGGCGAGCATCGAGGGCGTGCTGGCCGGCATGCTGTCGCACCCGGATGTGCTGTGCGCGCGTCAGAGCGACCGGCTGACCGGCCGCACCCTGACCGCTCCCAACCCGGATTGCCTGGAGCATCTGCCACCCGACCGCATCCTGTCGGTGGACATCGTGAAAGACGGCGCGCTCATCGGCCGGCTCGACGTCGGCACGTCGACGGAAAGCGTCAACGCCCGCCTCGCCGAGCGGTTCTGGCAGGGCGTGCTGAGCCTGCTGCCGCTCACCGCGACGCTGGGGGTGGTGGCGCTGGTGGTGTTCCGCCGGCTGATCGGCGCGCCGCTCGCCCACCTGCTGGCTGGCATCCGCCAGCACGAGCGCGAACCGGGCGATGTGGCCATCCCGTGGCGCTCGAACGACGAGCTGGGCGAAGTCGTCCTCGCCTTCAACCGCATGACCGTGCAGGCGGAAGAGCGCCGCGCCGCGCTGGAGCAGGCACGCACCGAGGCGCTGTGGGCATTGCGCGACCTGCAGCAGGCGCAGCAGTCGTTGATCCTGGCCGAGCGCATGGCCTCGCTGGGCCAGATGGTGTCAGGGGTGGCGCACGAGATCAACACGCCGGTCGGCGTGCTGGTGACCGCATCTTCGCATTTGGCCGACGAAGTCGAGCGGATCCGCACAAAGAACGCCGAAGGCCGGCTGACCCGCGCCGACTTCACCGCCTTCCTCGACGACGCGGCGGAGACCGTCGCCCTGGCCGTCGCCAGCAGCCAACGCACGGCAGCGCTGGTGCAGAGCTTCAAGCGCGTCGCCGTAGACCGCGCCGAGGACGGCCGACAGCGCTTCCGGCTGAAGGACCACCTGGACGACGTGGTCATCAGCCTGGAACGTCCGTTCCGCGACCACGGCTGCACCATCGACGTGTCCGGTCCCGCCGACCTCGACATCGAATGCAGCCCCGGCGCCATCGACCAGATCATCATCAATCTGGCGATGAATGCGCTGGATCACGCCTTCGCCCCCGGACAGGCCGGCCGCGTGCGGGTGGAGTTCCAGCCGGACGGCGAGGACGCCGTCGAGTTGCGCTGCAGCGACAACGGGCGCGGCATCCCGGAGCCGGACATCGGCCGCATCTTCGATCCGTTCTTCACGACGCGTCGGGCCGACGGCAAGCTCGGCCTCGGTCTCAACATGGTCTACAATCTGGTCACGCTGGCGCTGGCCGGATCCGTCACGGCACGCAGCCGCGAGGGCGAGGGGACCACGATCCTCATCCACTTCGCCCGCATCACCCCGACCACGCACCTGGACGACGTCCCGAAAGAGGCGTGAGCACGCCCCATTGCAGAGTCGCCTTTCAGCACGACGTGCGCGCTGGGGGCGAAATGCAAGAGGCCACGCGGATTTGACAGACGCGTGCGACGATGGGTCATTTTGGGGAGGAGAAAGTGGTGCCCAGGGACGGAATCGAACCGCCGACACGGGGATTTTCAGTCCCCTGCTCTACCAGCTGAGCTACCTGGGCGCCGTGGCGGTCGTTGCTTTCCGGAGATGGTGCTCCGCGTCCCGCCGGGGTGGGGCGCTTATAGGCAAAATCGCGGAGGCTGTCCAGCCCCTAACGCGATGTTTTTTCGCTAGTCCTCATCTTTTTTCGGAGCGTCGGGACTCTCCTCGGTTTCGACCCGATAGACGCCGCCCAGCCAGCGCGACAGATCCACGTCGGCACAGCGCTTCGAGCAGAACGGACGGTACTCGGTCGCCGCCGGCTTTCCGCAGATCGGACAGGCTCCGGTGCCGGAGGCACGCTCTGTCATGGGTTCCCTCCACGTGAGTCGGGCACCAGCAGATCGGCCAGCGCCGTGCCCCGTCGCGCCCGCGTCATCTCCACCAAGCCCAGCTTGGACAGGCCATAGACCTGGGTCTGCGCCGGGTCGTCGGCCACCGCGGCCGACAGCGCGGTCAGCAGACGCTCCGCCTCGCCGCGGCTCTTCATGTTGACGAAGTCCACCACCACGATTCCGCCGACGTTGCGCAGCCGCAGCTGGCGGGCGATCTCGCGCGCCGCCTCCAGGTTGGCGTCCAGCGCGTTGCCGCGCTCGCCGGCATTGACGTCCACCACGGTCAGCGCCTCGGTCCGCTCGATCACCAGCGAACCGCCGGCCGACAGCGGCACGCGGGTGCCAAGCAGCGTGTCGATCTCCGAATCGAGGTCGCTCATCTCGAACAGACCGGGCGTAGCGGTGTACGCCTCGACGCGGCCCGCGAGATCGGGAGCGAACTCGGTGCACCACGCGGCCAAGGATGCCGCGAGGTCCCTCCCCTCCACGGCGATTCGCGATGGCGTGCCGTGCTCGATCAGCGCGCGCTGGGCGGCGTTGGAGCCGGAGCGCACCAGGGCCGGCGCCGGGCCGTCCGCCTGCATCCGCACGGCGCGCCACGCCAGCACCAGAGCCTCGGCCTCCTGCGCCAGCAGGTCCGGATCGGCGGTGCCGGCGCCAGAGCGGGCGATCCAGCCCTCGCCCAGCACCACCGCCTCCAGCCGCCGCACCAAGTCGGCCTTGGCCGGTCCCTGGGCGAGGCGCTTCGACACCGCGATGCCGCGCCCCAGCGGCGCGTGCACCAGGAAGCGGCCGGGCAGCGTGACGTCCATGGTCAGCGTCGGCCCCTTGGCCCCAACCGCGTCGGCCTTCACCTGAACCAGCACGGATTGCCCGGTGCGCAGCAGCGTGCCGATGCGTTCCACCCTGCCCTTCGGACCGCGCGCGTCGGCGACGCCGAGCAGGCCGGACTTTCCGATGCCGAGGTCGATGAAGGCGGCGTCCAGCCCGGTGGCGATCCGCTCGACCCGGCCCAAGAAAATGGAGCCGAGCAGCGACGGCCGCTCGGCGTTGTCGATGTAGAGGTCGCTGAGCCGGCCGCCGGTCAGCACCGCCGCTCGCGTCAGCGGCCCATCCCGATCGACCAGGATCTCCCGCGGGGTCATCACGTCATCCTCAGGGCAGCGGGAAGCCGGCGCCGCGCAGCATGCCGGCCACCTCGAACAGCGGCAGCCCGACGACGTTGGAGTAGGAGCCGCCGATCCACCGCACGTACGCCGCCGCCCGCCCCTGGATGGCGTAGCCGCCGGCCTTGCCGTGCCATTCGCCGGAGGCGATGTAGGACTCGGTCTCCTCGTGCGACAGCGGCTTGAAGGTAACGTCGGTGCGGACGAGTCGCTCGATGGGCCGCTCCGCTCCGGGGATGAGCAGCGCCACGCCGCCCAGCACACGGTGGCGCCTGCCGCTCAACAGGCTCAGGCAGGATCGGGCCTGCGACTCGGTCTCGGCCTTGGGGAGGATGCGGCGGCCGCAGGCGACCACGGTGTCGGCAGCCAGCACGACGGCGTCGGGATGGCGGTCCGCCACCGCGCGCGCCTTGGCCAGCGCCAGGCGGGCGGCGTGGTGCGGCGGCAGTTCGCGGGGAAGCGGCGTTTCGTCGATGTCGGCCGGGTCCACCGAGTCGGGGACGAGACCGATCTGGCGCAACAGGTCGAGTCGGCGCGGCGAAGCCGACGCGAGGACGAGCCGTTGCGCCGGGCGCTGCACCTGCATGCTAAGAACCCGTGAGCCCGAGGGCTTACTTGAAACGGAAGGTGATCCGACCCTTGGTCAGATCATAGGGCGTCATCTCCACGTTCACGCGGTCGCCCGCCAGCACGCGGATGCGATTCTTACGCATCTTGCCCGAGGTGTGCGCCAGCACTTCGTGGTCGTTGTCCAGCTTCACCCGGAACATCGCGTTCGGCAGCAGTTCGACCACCGTGCCGGAGAACTCGATCAGATCTTCCTTGGCCATATGCCCTTTAGTCCACTCTGGTTTTGCGGCAATAACTGACCCTCCCGGGGCTCCGGGTCAAGGGGGATTACCGACCGCGCATGCTTGAACTGCGCAGAGAGTGATATTTTGCGCGCGCCGAACCGTCAACCCATCGGTTCGTCGTCCGTCCCCTCGCCCGAATCGGTGGTCCGGAACGAGCCGAGCGGCGAACCGGCGGCGCCGTCGAGCAACTGGCGCCGCGCCTCCGGCTGGGTGATGGCCGCGAACATGGCGCGCTGCTGGTTCTCCATGCGGTCGGTCAGGCGCGTCACCGTCTCCTTGGCGCTCAGCGCCCGGCCGCTGGCGCGGTCATAGAACAGGTTCTTGTTGGCCTTGGCGGCGCCGGGCAGCAGTTCCGCCGCCTGCGCACCGGGCGACACTTCGGCCGCTCGGATCAGCTTGGCAGCACCACCGACGCCCATGACGTAGGCGATGCGGCTCTCCGCCTCGGTCACCGGGCGCTTCAGGCGCTTCTCCAGCCGCTCACGCCCCTCGGCCAAGTAGCGGCCGGCCATGCCGGCGGAGATATCGACGTCGTGCCGCAGGTCGAGGATCTGCTTGCGCACCGCGGCGCTCTTGACCGACGGGATGCCGTTGCGGCTGTCGATCTGCCGGGCAAGGTCGCCGAGCCCATAGGCGGAGCCATGCCGGCGGAACAGGTCGAGCCACGTGCGTTCGAGGAACTGGAACGGTCCGGCGGCCGAGCTGGAGCGGTTCTTGGCGGCGGCGTCCAGCCCGCTCTCCTGCGTCGCCTGGGCGAGAATGGCGGCGTAGCTGTGCCCGGACAGGCCGGCGACGCTGCGGCTGGCCTGCACGATCCGGCCGGCGTCGGCGGTGCTGGTCTCGATGAGCGGAACGGTGGGACGCATGGTGGAGAGTGTCTGCGCCTTCTGCGCGCCGACGACCTTCAGGTCGGCCAGCGCCGCCTGGAACGCGCCGCTGGACGCACCGGGGGTGGCCGGCGGTTCCGGCTTGCGCTCGGGAATCGGGGCGACGGTTGGCTGCGCGACCTTCATGCGTTTCCGATGCCGGACGACCGGCACCGCCTGCTCCATGGACCTACCTCCATTGATAGCACGGCTGGTTAACAATGTCCTGATTTCAGCGACGGGAGGGATGGGCGGGTCCCGCCGTTGTCACGCGGCGCCACGCCCCTCCCCCACCCCTACACCATCGGTCCGCGCTGCGTCGGGAAGCGCTCCTTCACCCGCTCCATCAGGCCGTCGCGCACCTTGCGGTAGGCCTCCAGCATGGCCTCGCGGTTGCCCTCGACCAGGGTGGGGTCGAAGGTGTTCCAGAACTCCACGTCGCAGGCCATGGTGCGGGTCAGCTCGAGGGCGCGGTGGTGCGCCTCGGGCGACAGCGTGATGATCAGGTCGAAGGAGGTGTCCTCCAACTCCTCGAAGGTCTTCGGGCGGTGGCGGGAGATGTCCATGCCCAACTCGTCCATCACCGCGACGGCGAACGGGTCCACCTGGTCGGACTCGCGCACGCCGACCGAATCGACGAACAGGCGGTTGCCGTGGAAATGGCGCAGGATGCCGGCCGCCATGGGCGAGCGGATGATGTTGTAGGTGCAGGCGAACAGGACGCTGGTGACCGGGAGGGGCTGGATCGCTGCCGCCATGCCGGAACCCGCCGCCTCAGCCGCGGATGTGGAGGACGCAGATGAGCGTGAACAGCCGGCGCGCGGTCTGAAGGTCCATTTCGACCTTGCCGGCCAGACGTTCGCGCAACAGCTCCGAGCCCTCGTTGTGCAGGCCGCGACGGCCCATGTCGATCGCCTCGATCTGCGAGGGCGTCGAACGCTTGATGGCGTTGTAGTAGCTCTCGCAGATCAGGAAGTAGTCCTTGACGATGGTGCGGAAGGTCGTCAGCGGCAGCGCCACCTTGGACAACGCCTCGTCGTTCTCGCGCCGGATGTCGAAGATCAGGCGGTTGTCCTCGATGGACAGGTGCAGGTGGAACGGCCCGTCGTCCATGTGGTCGCACGGGCAGAACTCGTTCTCCTCCAGCAGGTCGAAGATGGCGACCGCGCGCTCGTGCTCGACCTCCGGCTTGCGCCGGATGACGGACTGTTCGTCCAGGGTGACGTGGACGATGCGGCGGTTGGCGCGGGCGTTCACGCGCCGCCCCCCGGCAGGCGCAGCGCCACCGACAGCGCGTGCGCGTCCAGCCCTTCGGCACGAGCCAGCGTCACCGCGGCCGGGCCGATGGCCTTCAGGCTCTGCACGTCGCAGCCCACGAAAGTCGTCCGCTTCATGAAGTCGAGCACGTTGAGGCCCGAGGAGAAACGCGCCGTGCGCGAGGTCGGCAGCACGTGGTTCGGCCCGGCGACGTAGTCGCCGATGGCCTCCGGCGTGTGGCGACCGAGGAAGATGGCGCCGGCGTTGCGGATCCGTGCGGCCAGCGCGTCGGGATCCTCCACCGCCAGTTCCAGGTGCTCCGGTGCCAACCGGTCGACCAGGGCCGGCGCGTCGGCCGACAGGTCACGCACCAAGATCACCGCGCCGTGCCCGCGCCAGCTCTCGCCGGCGATGGCGGTGCGCGGCAGCGTCTCCAGGTGCTTGTCCACCGCCTTGCAGACGGCATCCGCGAAGGCCGCGTCGTCGGTGATGAGGATCGACTGCGCCGAGGTGTCGTGCTCCGCCTGGGACAGCAGGTCCATGGCGATCCACGCCGGGTCGTTGTGCTTGTCGGCGACCACCAGGATCTCCGACGGGCCGGCGATGGAGTCGATGCCGACCACGCCGTACACCTGCCGCTTGGCCGCGGCCACGAAGGCGTTGCCGGGGCCGACGATCTTGTCCACCGGGGCGATGGTCGCCGTGCCGTAGGCCAGCGCGCCCACCGCCTGGGCGCCGCCCACCCGGTAGATCTCGGTCACGCCCGCGCGACGCGCCGCCGCGAGCACCAGCGGGTTCAGCTTTCCGTCCGGCGTCGGCACCACCATGGCGATGCGCTCGACGCCCGCCACCTTGGCCGGCATGGCGTTCATCAGCACCGAGGACGGGTACGCCGCCGTGCCGCCCGGCACGTACAGCCCGACCGCGCCGACCGGCGTCCAGCGCGCGCCCAGGCGCACCCCGGCGGCGTCCTTGTAGTCCAGCGCCTCGGGCTTCTGGTTGCGGTGAAAAGCTTCGATGCGCTCCGCCGCGGTGTCGAGGGCGGCCAGCGTGTCCGCACCGCACTCGCCCAGCGCCGCCTCGATCTCCTCGGCACGGATGCGCAGGGTGTCGGCGGTCAGGCTCTGGCGGTCGAAGCGGTTGGTGTACTCGATCAGCGCCGCGTCACCGCGGGCGCGGACGTCCTCCAGGATGCCGTGCACGATGGCCTGCACGTCCTCCGCCGCTTCGCGCTTGGCGTGCAACAGGCCCTTGAAGCCGTCCTCGAAGCGGGGATCCGCAGCATCAAGCCTTGCGGGCATCGACGGCCTCCCGGAACTTGTCCATCCACATGGTGATCTCTTCGGGCCGGGTCTTCATGGCGGCGCGGTTGACGATCAGGCGCGAGGTGACGTCGGCGATGTGCTCGATCTCCTTCAGCCCGTTCGCCTTCAGGGTCGAGCCGGTGGAGACCAGATCGACGATGCGCCGGCACAGCCCCAGTGTCGGCGCCAGTTCCATGGCGCCGTTCAGCTTCACACACTCCGCCTGCACGCCACGGGCGGCGAAGTGGCGCTTGGTGACCTCCGGGTACTTGGTGGCGACACGCACGTGGCTCCAGCGCGACGGGTCGTCGGTCTCGCTCAGCGCCACCGGCTCGGCCACCGACAGCCGGCACGCGCCGATGCCCAGGTCGAGCGGCGCGTAGATCTCCGGATAGTCGAACTCCATCAGCACGTCGTTGCCGGCCACACCGAAATGCGCCGCGCCGAAGGCGACGAAGGTGGCCACGTCGAACGAGCGCACGCGGATGATGCTGAGGTTCGGCACGTTGGTGGCGAAGCGCAGGAGGCGGCTGTCCTCATTGTCGAACTCCGGCTCGGGCACGATGCCGGCATGGGTCAACAGCGGGCGCAGCTCCTTCAGGATGCGCCCCTTGGGCAGGGCCAGAACCAGGGCATCATCAGGCGCCGCGGCCTGCGGCGGGGTAACGGCGGACAACGGAACTCTCCTCGGCATATCCGATCGCCGATAGATAGCCACATTCCGCGCCGCCGTCATCTCTTTGCGTATCCCGCGTGAGGAGCGAGCCCCTCGCCCAAGGCCGCTCCGCCGACGAGCGATGGATATTTACACTAACCACTAGTTCATAGTGGAATTTCACGAGGACAATTCCACAATCCCCTTGACCATTTCCCCGTACAGGGAGTAGGAAAGTCTCCGGATGCCCACCGCGGGCACCCCGCGGCAATTTGAAGTCAGCAGCTTGCACCGCGTCACCAAACGCTAAAGCGCCACGATGCCGGTCGTGGATCCAAGAGGAGAGACCGGAATGACCACTGTCCGCACCGCCGCCCTCCCCACCCCGCGAACCCACTGTCGCCGAATGTGTCGCCGCGGCTGAAGCCGCTCGCCTTCGCCCACAGACACGGTTCACCGCGCGTGCCCACAGCGCCGCGCGACAGGGGAGATTTGCGCCATGTCCCAGCCGCACGCCTACGCCATCGAAGTCCACGGCCGCTCCGCCGGCATCGTCGTCGCCGAGAGCCGCGGTTTCACCTTCTTTGCCTCCGACTGGGCCTTCAAGGACCTCGACCGCCGCCGGTTCCGCCATGTCGGCCAAGCCGAGCGCGCCGCGGAGCTGCTGCTGCGCGCCCGCCACGCCTCCTGAACGTAAAATCCAAGGGAACCAACCAATGAAGACCCTGCTGACCGCGGCTGTGCTGGCTGCCGGCCTGATCACGTTCCCGGCCCTTTCCAGTGCTTGGGCCGCCCCGTTGAAGCTCGGCGTCTCCGCCGGCCCGTACGGCGAGATCCTCGACTTCACCGCCAAGCTCGCCGCCAAGGAGGGCCTGGAGGCCAAGGTGATCGAGTTCACCGACTGGAACATGCCGAACGCCGCGCTGCAGGCCGGCGACATCGACGCCAACAACTTTCAGCACCAGCCTTTCATGGACAACCAGATCAAGCAGCGCGGCTACGACATCGTCTCCGTCGCCAAGAGCGTCGTCGTGCCGATGGGCCTCTACTCCAAGAAGGCCAAGGCGGTCGCGGAGGTGAAGAACGGCGCCACCATCTCCATCCCCAACGACCCGACCAACGCGGCGCGCGCGCTGGTGCTGCTGGCCGACGTCGGGCTGATCACGCTGAAAAGCGCCGGCCCGACCACCAGCCTCATCGACATCGCCACCAACCCAAAGGGCCTGAAGTTCGCCGAGCTGGACGCCGCGCAGCTGCCGCGCTCGCTGGACGACGTGGACGCCTCGGTCATCACGCTGAACTACGCGGTGCTGGCCGGGCTCGACCCGAAGGCCGCGCTGAAGCTGGAGGACGATCAGTCGAAGTGGCACTTGGTGTGGGCGGTGCGCAAGGACCGGCAGGACGATCCGGTGATCAAGCGGTTTATCGAGCTGTACCGGTCGCCGGAGGTACGCCAGTTCATCCTGACGCGCTTCAACGGGACCATCGTCCCGACTTGGTAAGCCAGAACCGAGAAGCAAGTTAGGCGCGGTGCTGGCACCAGATGCTCGCGCAAAGCACTGGTATCACCACCGCTCCGCCTCTAGAAAAGCCCACTCGTTCGCGGGCCAGAGAGCACCGGCATGATCACGCTAGAGCACATCGAGAAGACCTATCCGGCCCGCGGCGGCGGCGGCGCCGTCACCGCGCTGGCCGACACCACGCTGACCGTCGAGAAGGGTGAGATCTTCGGAGTCATCGGCCGCTCCGGCGCCGGCAAGAGCACGCTGCTGCGCACCATCAACCTGCTGGAGACGCCCACCCGCGGCAAGGTGTGGGTGGACGGCGTCGAGATGACGGCGCTCAAACCCGCGCAGCTGCGCGAGGCGCGGCACTCCATCGGCATGATCTTCCAGCACTTCAACCTGCTGTCCTCGCGCACCGTGTACGGCAACGTGGCGCTGCCACTGGAGCTGGCCGGGGTGCCGAAGGCGCAGATCAGGGAGGCGGTGGAGCCGCTGCTCGACCTCGTCGGGCTCACCGACAAGCGCGACCGCTACCCGGCCGAGCTGTCGGGCGGCCAGAAGCAGCGCGTCGGCATCGCCCGCGCGCTGGCCTCCAAGCCGAAGGTGCTGCTGTCGGACGAGGCGACCTCGGCGCTCGACCCCGAGACGACCGAGCAGATCCTGCACCTGCTGGCCGACATCAACCGCCGCCTCGGCCTGACCATCGTGCTGATCACCCACGAGATCGGGGTGATCAAGGAGATCTGCCACAAGGTGGCGGTGCTCGACGGCGGGCGGGTGATCGAGAGCGGGCCGGTGTTCGACATCTTCGCCCACCCGCAGAGCGAGGTGACGCGCAGCTTCGTCGACCCGGTCATCAACCGCGGCCTGCCGGACAGCCTGAAGGGCCGTCTGGTGCCGCAGCCGGCGGCGGAGAGCAATCCGGTGCTGCGCATCACCTTCACCGGCGAGCGCGCGACATCCCCGGTCATCAGCCTGCTGAGCCGCAAGTTCAACATCGACCTGAACATCTGGCACGGCCAGATCGACGAGATCCAGGGCGCGCCGTTCGGCACGCTGGTGGTCGAAGTCGTCGGGCCACCGAACGCCATCGAGGCGGCGGTCAGCCTTCTCAAAGTCAACAATCTCGGAGTCGAGGTGCTCGGCCATGCTGTCCCCGGAAATCATCGCGTTGCTGTTTAAGGCGACGCTCGACACGCTGCACATGGTGGCGGTGTCGGGGTTGCTGGGCACGCTGATCGGCCTGCCCATCGGCGTCCTGCTGGCGGTCACCGGCAAGGGCGAACTGCTGCAGAGCCTGACCTTCAACCGCGTCTTCGGCGCGGTGGTGAACGTCGCGCGCTCGACGCCCTTCATCATCCTGGTGGTGGCGATCATCCCGTTCACCCGGCTGGTCGCCGGCACCTCCATCGGCACATCGGCGGCCATCGTGCCGCTGACCGTCGCCGCGATCCCCTTTATCGCCCGCATCGTCGAGGGTTCGGTGCGCGAGGTCGACCGCGGCCTGATCGAGGCGGCGCAGGCAATGGGCGCCACGCCGTTCCAGATCATCCGCAAGGTCCTGCTGCCCGAGGCGCTGTCGTCGATCACGCTGGGCCTGACGTTGGCGGCGGTCAGCCTGATCGGCTACTCGGCGATGGTGGGTGCCGTGGGCGGCGGCGGCCTCGGCGACCTCGGAATCCGCTACGGCTATCAGCGCTTCCTGCCGGAGGTGATGCTGGCGGTGGTGGTGGTGCTGGTGGTTCTGGTGCAGATCGTCCAATCGGCCGGCGACCTGCTCGCCCGCCGCTTCAACAAACGAAACCTGAAGGCCTGATCTCAGCCCTTCTCGCCGTCATCCCCGCCTTCGCGAGGATGACGGGCAGGGAAGTGGCTGAACTGGTAAAAAGCTAATCAAGACAAGGAGCAAGAGACATGCTGCGCACCCGCCTGCTCGCCGCCGTGTTCGGCGCCGCGGCCCTCGTGGCCGGTTCGGCCTCGGCCGAATCCATCAAGATCGGCGTCTCCGCCGGCCCGCACGCCCAGATCCTGGAGCAGGTGAAGCCCATCGCCGCCAAACAGGGCCTGGAGATCCAGATCATCGAGTTCACCGACTACGTGATCCCGAACCAGGCGCTGTCGCAGGGCGACCTGCAGGCCAACTCGTTCCAGCACGAGCCGTACCTGGACAATCAGGTGAAGGACCGCGGCTACGATCTGGTGAACGCCGGCAAGACCGTCGTCTTCCCGATGGGCATCTACTCGAAGAAGGTGAAGACGCTCGCCGAGTTGAAGGACGGCGCCAAGATCGCCGTGCCGAACGACCCGACCAACGGCGGGCGCGCGTTGCTGCTGCTGCAGGCGCAGGGGCTGATCAAGCTGCGCGACGGCGCCGGGCTGAAGGCTTCGCCGGTGGATGTCAAGGACAACCCGAAGAAGCTCCAGATTCTCGAGCTGGATGCGGCGCAGCTGCCGCGCTCGCTGGACGACGTGGACGCCGCGGCGGTGAACACCAACTACGCCATCGAAGCCGGCCTGGACCCCAACAAGGACACCATCGCCAAGGAAAGCGCCGACAGCCCCTACACCAACATCATCGCCGTGCGGAAGGCGGACAAGGACAAGCCGTGGGTCGCCACGCTGGTCAACTCCTACCACACGCCGGAGGTGAAGCAGTTCGTCCTCGACAAGTTCAAGGGCGCCGTGGTTCCGGGGTGGTGAGAGCGTAACAGTCCCTCCCCCAGCCCCGCTGGGGAGGTCAGGAGGGGGGCAGCGGCCTGTCGGAACAGCCGTAGCCCCCACCCTTCCTGCTTCGCGGGCCCCTTCCCTCCCCCGCTGAAAGCGAGGGAGGGATTTTCATTTACTCCGCCACCATCGCCGGCGGGCTCGGGGCGGCGTTGACCGGGGCGGCCAACTGGGCGTCCACCACCGCGATGGCCGTCATGTTCAGCAGCCCGCGCACGGTGACCGACGGCGTCACGATGTGCACCGGGCGCGCAGCACCCAGCAGCATCGGCCCGACGTTCTGCGCATCGCCCAGGATCTTCAGCATGTTGAAGGCGATGTTGGCGGCGTCCAGCGTCGGCATCACCAGCAGGTTCGCCTCGCCCTTCAGCCGCGAGTCGGGCAGCACACCCTTGCGGATCGCCTCCGACAGCGCGGCGTCAGCGTGCATCTCGCCGTCCACCTCCAGGTCCGGCATCTCGCGCTCGATCAGCTGGTAGGCCAGCCGCATCTTGCGCGCCGACGGTGTGTCGGCGCTGCCGAAGTTGGAGTGCGAGAGCAGCGCCACCTTCGGCTCGATGCCGAAGCGCCGCACCTCCTCCGCCGCCAGCCGCGCGATCTCGGCCACCTGCTCCGCGCTGGGGTCGGGGTTCACGTAGGTGTCGCAGAGGAAGTAGGTGCCCTTGGTCAGGATCAGCAGGTTCATGGTCGCGCCGACGTTCACGCCCTTGCGCAGGCCGATCACGTCCATGATGTGCTGGTAGTACTCGTTGTAACGCCCCGAGGTGCCGCAGATCAGCGCGTCCGCCTCGCCGCGCTTGACCATGAGCGCGCCGAACACCGCCGGCTGGGTGCGCACCACGTTCATGGCGTGCGCCGGCGACACGCCGCGACGCCCCATCATCTTCCGGTAGATCTCGGCGTAGTTGTGGTAGCGCAGGTCGCGCAGGACCTCGATGACCTCGACGTTCACGCCCGGCTTGAGGCGCAGGCCCAGTTCCTTGATGCTGCGCTCGATCGCTTCCAGCCGACCGAGCAGGATCGGCTGGGCGATGCCCTCGTCGACGGCGCTCTGCGCGGCGCGCAGCACGCGCTGGTCCTCGCCCTCGGCGTAGACGACACGCTTGGGCGCCTGCTTGGCGCGGTCCATCATCGGCTTCATGACGAGGCCGGAGCGGAACACATACTGTCCGAGCTGGTCGCGGTAGGCGCGGAAGTCGGCGATGGGGCGCGTCGCCACCCCGGTTTCCATGGCCGCACGCGCCACCGCCGAGGAGATCTCGATGATCAGGCGCGGGTCGAAGGGCTTGGGCAGGATGTAGTCGGGGCCGAAGCGCAGCTCCTCGCCCAGGTAGGCGGCGGCCACCACGTCCGACGGCTCGGCCTGCGCCAGACCGGCCATGGCGTGGGTGGCGGCGATCTTCATCTCCTCGTTGATGGTCGTCGCACCGACGTCGAGCGCGCCGCGGAAGATGAAGGGGAAGCACAGGACGTTGTTGACCTGGTTCGGGAAATCCGAACGCCCGGTGGCGATGATGGCGTCCGGCCGCGCCTGCCGCGCGAGGTCCGGCATGATCTCCGGCTCCGGATTGGCCAGCGCCATGATGACCGGCTTGTCGGCCATGCGCTTGAGCATGTCCGGCGTCAGCACCCGCGGACCGGACAGGCCGAGGAACAGATCGGCGCCGTCGATCACCTCGTCCAGCGTGCGCTTGTCGGTCTCCTGCGCGTAGGCGTCCTTGAAGGGGTTCATCTCCTCGTTGCGGCCCTTGTGCACGAGGCCGACCTTGTCGACGAGCCAGACGTTCTCGCGCTTCAGGCCCAGGCTGACCATCAGGTCCAGGCAGGCGATGCCGGCGGCGCCGCCGCCGGTGGAGACCACCTTGATCTTCGAGATGTCCTTGCCCACCAGCTTCAGGCCGTTCAGCACGGCCGCACCGACCACGATGGCGGTGCCGTGCTGGTCGTCGTGGAAGACCGGGATCTTCATGCGCTCGCGGCAGCGGCGCTCCACCTCGAAGCAGGCGGGGGCGGCGATGTCCTCGAGGTTGATGGCGCCGAAGGTCGGCTCCAGCCGGCAGATGGTGTCGACCAGCCCGTCGACGTCCAATTCGTTCAGCTCGATGTCGAAGCAGTCGATGCCGGCGAACTTCTTGAACAGGACGGCCTTGCCCTCCATCACCGGCTTGGCGGCCATCGGGCCGATGTTGCCCAGGCCGAGCACCGCGGTGCCGTTGGTCACCACCGCCACGAGGTTGGCGCGGGTGGTCAGCTCGGCCGACAGCGACGGCTCGCCGTGGATCGCCATGCACGCGGCGGCCACGCCCGGCGAATAGGCCAGCGCCAAGTCGCGCTGGTTCGCCATCGCCTTGGTGGCGACGATCTCCAGCTTACCCGGCTTCGGCTTGCGGTGATATTCGAGCGCCAAGGAATCGAGGTCGCTGGACATTCTGGGCTCCCAGTTAACTTGTTTTCAGTTAATGCCTGTATGCGGCTGACCGGAACCGGTTATACCGCATCCTCCCGGACGCACAAGGTAGCGTCTGCGGCGCGGGCGGTAAAGGAAACAGGGGCAGCCGAGGCCGCCCCTGTTCCGTTTCAACAACCCGTGCCGGCGATGGTGCCGCCATCAGATCTTGGCGATGGCCGGCTCGCGGAAGAAGTGCTGGTACTCGGCCACGGCCTTGCTCTCGTCGAACTCGCCTTCCATCTTGGCGACCACCACGGTGGCCACGCCGTTGCCGATCAGGTTGGTGATGGCGCGCGCCTCGGACATGAAGCGGTCCACGCCCAGCAGCAGGGCGAGGCCCTCGATCGGCAGCACGCCGGTGGCCGACAGGGTGGCCGCCAGGGTGACGAAGCCGCCGCCGGTCACCGCGGCCGCACCCTTCGAGGTCAGCATCAGGACCAGCAGGATGTAGAGCTGCTGCCACACCGTCAGATCGACGTTGAACGCCTGGGCGATGAAGATCGCCGCCATCGACAGGTAGATCGAGGTGCCATCAAGGTTGAACGAATAGCCGGTCGGGATGACCAGGCCCACCACGTGCTTGGAGCAGCCGAACTTCTGCATCTTCTCCATCATGCGCGGCAGCACCGACTCCGACGACGAGGTGCCGAGCACGATCAGCAGCTCCTGCTTGATGAAGCGCAGGAAGCGCATCAGGCTGAAGCCGTACATGCGGGCGATCGAGCCCAGCACGACGAACACGAAGACCGCCATGGTGATGTAGACCGACGCCATCAGCTGGCCCAGCGCGAACAGCGAGCCGACACCATACTTGCCGATGGTGAAGGACATGGCGCCGAACGCGCCCAGCGGGGCGACGCGCATCAGGATGCCGATGACGCCGAACAGCGCGTGCGCGACCTTGTCGAAGATGTCCTCGACCAGCTTGCCCTTCTGACCCATGGCGGCCAGCGCGACGCCGAAGATCACCGCGAAGAACAGGATCTGCAGCATCTCACCCTTGGCGAACGCCTCGACGACGTTCTCCGGCACGATGTTCAGGAAGAAGTCCAGGTGGCCCTGCGACTTCGCCGCGGTGGCGTACTTGGCGACCGCGTCAGCCTTGAGCTGGCCCGGCTGGATGTTCATGCCGCCGCCCGGACGCACCAGATTCACGACGATCAGGCCGATGCCCAGCGCGAAGGTGGTGACGATCTCGAAGTACAGGATCGCCTTGCCGCCGACCTTGCCGACCTTCTTCATATCGCCGATCGACGAGATGCCGGTCACCACGGTCAGGAACACGATCGGGCCGATGACCATCTTGATCATCTTGATGAAGACGTCGCCCAGCGGCTTCATCTCCACCGCCACGGCCGGGTAGAAGTGGCCGAGCAGGATGCCGATGGTGATGGCGGTCAGGACCTGGACGGTCAGGTTCGTGTAGAACGGCTTCTTCTGAGCCGGGTGGCCGGAGTGCGGCATGCGTGATCTCCTTGGCGTTTCCCTAGGTCGCGTCGCGGCTGAGTGCGGCGCTTCTTGGTCTGGCCATCCCTTAGGCAAGCTGCGTGCCAAACGCGCATCCGTTGACTCACCTCGATTTTCCGGTCGGAGCAGGGCGGAAATCCGCACAAACCCGCGCGGACGGGTGTGCGGATTTCCGCACACACATGCCGGTCGTTGCTGCGTCGCAGCAAAAGATGCAAGATGATGAACATCGCAGCGCAACGACGCGACATTCCGTGAGCTGCGCCACAAGACTCGGAAATCCCGTAGGACGCCCGAAAAAGAGGCCTTGCCGACACCGCCCGCCCGGCGCAGAACCCTTGGGATGACCACGCCCGTCAAAGCCCCATGAATCCGCCCGGCCGCATGCGCCTTCTGGCGTTGCTCGTCCTCATCCTCGGCGCGCCCCTGGCCGCGGCGGTGGCGGCCGCGTGGGGTGAGCAGGTCGCCCGCCAGGGCCTGCGCGAGGAAGGCCACGCCCAGCTCGCCCTGTTCAGCGCCAATCTGCGCACCGAGCTGGAAAAGCACCGCGCCGTGCCCTTCGTCATGGTGCACGACCGCGGCGTTGCGGAGCTGCTGGCCGACCCGCAGCCCGACGCGCGGATCGCCATGAACCGCAAGCTGGAGGCCATCGCCGACGCGCTGCCGGCCTCGGCGCTGTACCTGATGGACGCCGAGGGCAACACGCTGGCGTCGAGCAACTGGAACCGCCCGGACAGCTTCGTCGGCCAGAACTTCGCTTTCCGCCCCTATTTCCAGAGCGCCATCGCGCGTGGCGAGGGGCACCATTTCGCGCTGGGCACCACCTCGCTGGTGCCGGGCTATTACACCGCGCACCGGGTGGTGGCGGAAAACCGCACACTGGGTGTGCTCGTTCTGAAAGTGGCCTTCAACGCCCTGGAGGCTGGCTGGCGCGAGGCCACGCCGCGCGTCGCCGTCACCGACCGGGACGGGCTGGTCTTCATCACCAACGTCGATTCCTGGCGCTTCCACAGCCTGCCGGCCGAGCATCCCGACGCCCCCGGCACCATGCCCGGCATCGACCCCCTGCCCTGGCGGCTCGACCCGCACGGCGGCGAGGTGGTGACGGTGGAGGAGAACCGGCAGCGCCGCCCCTACCTGATGGCCTCCATGGCGTTGCCCGACGGCGACTGGACGCTTCATCTGCTGACCAGGCTCGAGCCCGCGTACGCCCGCGCCCGGCAGGCGGCGCTGCTGGCGGCCGGCGCGGTGGCGCTGCTGGTGATGGGCGGCCTGCTGATCGCCCAGCGCCGCCACGCCATGCAGGAGCGCCTCGCCATCCAGGAGGAGGCGCGCGCCGAGCTGGAGCGCCGGGTCGCCGAGGCCACCACCGAACTGCGCGCCCGCGAGAACGAGCTGGTGCAGGCGGCGAAGCTGGCGGCGCTCGGCCAGATGTCGGCGGGCATCGCGCACGAGATCAACCAGCCCCTGGCCGCCATCCGCACCTTCGCCGACAACGCCACCGTGCTGCTGGAGCGCGGCAAGGCGGAGATGGTGCGCGACAACCTGCTGGAGATCGCCGGCCTGACCGACCGCATGGCCGCCATCACCCGCCACCTCAAGGGCTTCGCCCGCCGCGCGTCCGGCCGGCAGAGCGCGGTGGACGTGGTTTCCGCCGTGCACCAGGTGCTGGCGCTGCTGGAGGCGCGGCGGCGGCGCGACGACGTCACCGTGGCCCTCGACCTGCCGGGCGAGCCGGTGTGGGTCAACGGCGAGGACGTGCGCCTGCAGCAGGTGCTGGTCAACCTGTTCACCAACGCCGGCGACGCCATGCGCGGCCGGCCGGAGCGGACCCTCCACCTGCGCCTGCGGACGGACGACGGCTGCGCGGTGCTGACGGTGCGCGACACCGGCGCCGGCATCGCCCCCGACGACCTCGGCCGCATGTTCGTGCCGTTCTTCACCACCAAGGAGGCCGGCGAGGGGCTGGGGCTGGGGCTGTCGATCTCGCACGGCATCGTCCGCGACTTCGGCGGCACCATCGCCGCGGCGAACCACCCGGACGGCGGCGCCTGTTTCACCCTGACCCTCAAGCGCACGGAGGCCCCGGCATGACCAACAGCCCCACTGGCAGCGGCGCGGTGTTGTTCATCGACGACGAGCGGCCGATCCGCATGGCCGGCTGCCAGGCGCTCGACCTCGCCGGCTTCGAGGTGACGCCGTGCGAGAGCGCCGAGCAAGGGCTGCGGCACATCACCCGCGACTGGCCGGGCTGCGTCATCAGCGACGTGCGCATGCCGCGCATGGACGGCATGGAGCTGCTGCAGAAGATCCGCGGGATCGACCCGGACATCCCGGTGATCCTGATCACCGGGCACGGCGACGTGCCCATGGCGGTGCAGGCGATGCGCGACGGCGCCTACGACTTCGTCGAAAAGCCCTTCGCCACCGACCGCCTCGTCGAGATCGCCCGGCGCGCCGCCGACCGCCGCCGCCTCGTGCTGGAGAACCGCCGGCTGCGCGCCGAGCTGTCGGAGAAATCCGGTGAGGCCTACCCCATCATCGGCCGCACGTCGGGCATCGAGCGGCTGCGCGCCACCATCACCGCGGTGGCCGGCACCAGCGCCGACGTGCTGGTGCTGGGCGAGACCGGCACCGGCAAGGAGCTGGTCGCCCGCAACCTGCACGCCCAGAGCCCGCGCGCCAAGAACCCCTTCGTGGCGCTGAACTGCGGCGCCATGCCGGAATCGATCATCGAGAGCGAGCTGTTCGGCCACGAGCCCGGCGCCTTCACCGGCGCCCTCAAGCGCCGGGTCGGGCGCATCGAGCACGCCAGCAAGGGCACGCTGTTCCTCGACGAGATCGAGAGCATGCCGATGTCGCTCCAGGTCCGGATGCTGCGCGTGCTGCAGGAGCGGGTGGTGGAGCCGCTGGGCAGCAACGACATCGTGCCGGTCGACCTGCGCGTCGTCGCCGCCACCAAGGTGGACCTGCGCAAGGCCGCCGACGAGCGGACCTTCCGTGAGGACCTGTACTACCGCCTGAACGTGGTGGTCATCACCATCCCGCCGCTGCGCGACCGCCGCGACGACATCCCCCTGCTGTTCCAGCACTTCGTCATGCAGGCGGCCCAGCGCTACGGCCGCGAGGCGCCGCACCTGACGGCGGCGCAGACGCACCGGCTGATGACGCACGACTGGCCCGGCAACGTCCGCGAGCTGCGCAACGCCGCGGACCGCTTCGTGCTGGGCATCGACGAGGCGCTGGCGGCCTCGGCCCCCGCCGTGGGCGGGGCCCTCTCGCTGGCCGAGCAGGTCGACCTGTTCGAGAAGAGCGTCATCGAGACGGAGCTGGCCCGCCACAAGGGCAGCATCAAGGCGACGACCGAGGCGCTGGGCATCCCCAGGAAGACCTTCTACGACAAGCTGAAGCGCTACGGCCTGAGCCGCGAGGACTTCGTGGAGTAGCGGGGAGCGGCGAATGGAACACTGTGGAACACTCTGAAACAGTGTGCGGGGTGTGTTCAGTTCACAGCTCCAGGACGGCGGGGGATGGTGCGGTGGGATCGCGGGACGGTGGGCATGGCACCCCCTCCCACGACGGTTTATCAGACTTAATTCCTATCACGATCACGCGAGTTTTGCAAGATTCGGGTGCAGCTTCCGCTCGCGGGATGGGGCTGTTTTCTTATCAGACAGCGGACCCGGGTGCCGCGACGCGGTTTTTTGAGCAATCTCAATGACTGCCCGTCATCGCCGCTAAGGCGCATGGGCGCTGACTTTGGCACCCTTCCCCCCTCCCCGCGCCTTTTGGGCCGTCATCCCCGCGAAGGCGCATAGGCGCTAAGTTTAGCGGTTGGCGACCGGTTTCGGCGACCAATCACTGCCCCAAACCGTCATCCCCGCGAAAGCGGGGATCCATACGTTCCACAGCCTCTTGCCTCGGGAATTATGGATCCCCGCCTTCGCGCACGGCTGTCCGGGAAACGTGTTTAAGCTTCTGAAACGGCAGAGTTCTGTGGTTCCGAGTCTCCACCTCGGGGAGGTGACGGCCCCGTGCGCGTTTCTTCCATTTTTCGTCATCCCCGCGAAAGCGGGGATCCAGAGAACCTCGGGAAATCAACCCCTTGCCAACTCTCCTGGATCCCCGCTTTCGCGGGGATGACGGTTGAGAGAAGCGAAGAAATGCAACTATGCTCTTTTCCCCGGACAGTCGTGCACCTTCGCGGGGATGACGGAAAGAATTTGATTGAACGGATAAGGAGTGATGGGCCGGCAATAGTCGCGTGGCGATGGGCAGCGGACCGATGATCCCGCTGACCGCACGCGGATCCACGCCGAGCGATCGCCCTGGATCCACGTGCGGTCAGCGTTTCGCGGGTTTGCGGCGTTTCGCTGTCGCGGGCCTCGGCGCGGCCATCGCCTTGAGGAACGCCGCCTGATTGCGCTTCGCCGCCGCGGCGAAGACGCCGGTCCAAATGCTTGCCGCCTGGTTCGCCCAGGACAGCCAGACGCTGCGCGGTGTGCCTTTCATGGCGGACTCCCTCTGCTGTGCACCGCAACAACAGACGAAGGCACATTCCCTCTCCACCCCGGACGGGCGCCTACCGCCCCCCGCTGACGTTCAGCACCGCCCCGGTCACGTAGGACGCGGCGTCGGAGAGCAGCCAGAGGATCGCCTCCGCCGTCTCCTCCGCGGTGCCCGGCCGGCCGATGGGCGGCGAGGTGGCGAACTTGTCGAGCCGGCTGCCCACCCCCGGAATCACCTGGATGTCGGTGTCGATCAGCCCCGGCCGCACGGCGTTGACCCGGATGCCCTCCTTGGCCACCTCGCGCGCCAAGCCGATGGTCAGGCTGTCGATGGCGCCCTTGCTCGCCGCGTAGGCCACGAACTCGCCCGGCGAGCCCAACTCGGCCGCCATGGACCCGAGGTTGACGATCGTCCCGCCCGGCCCGCCGTGCCGGGTGGACAGCCGTTTCACCGCCTCGCGGCAGCACAGGATGGTGCCCATCACGTTGATGTCCACCGTGCGGCGCAGCCCGGCCACGTCCGCCTCGTCCAGCCGGCCGTACGGCCCGACGATGCCGGCGCTGTTGACCAGCGTGGCCAGCGGCCCCAGCCGCTCCGCCGCCGCGAACAGGGCGCGCACGTCCGCCTCGTCGGCCACGTCGCCCGAAAACGCCTCGGCCACGCCGCCGGCGTCGCGGATGGCGCGGACGGTGGCCTCGGCCGCGGCGGCGTTGGACGCGTAGTTCACCGCCACCGCGTAGCCGCGCTGCGCCCCCAGCCGCGCCACCGCGGCGCCGATGCCGCGGCTGCCGCCCGTCACGATCAGCGTCGCCATGCCCGTCCCTCCCTTGGCCTTGCTTATGCGTCCTCCAGAGCATAGGCGAAGGCGGCGATCCCCTGAACCCCGCCTTCCGACACATGGTAGGTGCCGCGCTCGACCCGCTCGAACCAGCCGTAGACGTCCTGCTGGAGGATCTTCGCCACGTCGGCCGGCGCGCCCGCCACGCGCATCGCCTTCAGCGTCATCGGCCCGTTGGCGTGCAGCAGACGGGCGCAGCGCAGCGCGTCCTGCCGGTAGGCGGTGACGATGGGCACGCGGGTCGAGCCGCCGCGGTTCGGGTCGCCGGCGCGCCGCGCGTGCTCGCCAAGCATCCGGGTGGTGCGCTTCTTGTCCTTGCGCGGGGTGTAGGGAACGGGGTCGAGCAGCACCTCCACCCGGTGCCGCTCGGTGCGCGCCGGATCGACGATCAGCAGCCCGACGCCGAGGCGGCGGCACAGCTTCTTCACATGCGCATCGTACGGCGACGGGCCGGAGGCGCGGCGGCCCGGCTGCGGCACAGCGAGGTAGACGGTGTCCGTCACCGCCAGCCGGTCCACGCCCTGCAACAGCAACTCCAGGGTGAAGCGCTTCTTCAACTCGACGATCACCGGCGGCTCCGCGCCGCGCACGGCCACGAGGTCGCAGCCGTGGATCTCCGCCTTCACCACGTAACCCTGGCCTTCCAGGAAAGCCTTGACCGGGGCGTACAGCTCGGTCTCCGCGGCGACGGTCACGTCACAGCGCCTTGCGCAGCCAGAT
Organism: Azospirillum sp.; assembly: GCF_050789165.1. Classification (NCBI taxonomy): domain Bacteria; kingdom Pseudomonadati; phylum Pseudomonadota; class Alphaproteobacteria; order Rhodospirillales; family Azospirillaceae; genus Azospirillum; species Azospirillum sp. The sequence goes on along the minus strand of NZ_JBOZRT010000110.1, from coordinate 43,597 downwards.
CTGGCGGTGGCCGGGCGGGAAATCCTCCAGCACGCCCCATTGCTCGTAGCCCAGCTTGGCGTAGAAGCCGGGCGCCTGGAAATCGTAGGTGTAGAGGCGCGACCAGCGGCAACCGCGCTTCGCCGCCTCCTGCTCGGCCGCGCGCATCAGCCGTGCGCCGAGGCCGCTGCCGCGCCAGCGCTCGTCCACCCACAGGTAGTCCACGTACAGCCACTGCCATTGCGTCAGCCCGGTCAGGCCGCCGGCCAGGGCACCCTCCGCCGTGCGGGCGGTGACCAGCAGGTCGTGCCGGTCGTAGGGGCCGCTGTGCGGCTCGTTGAAGCGGCGCAGGCTGTCGTGGATGCGGGCGACCTCGACGGGGTCGAGTTCGCCGGAGAGGGAGATGGTCAGGCTGTCGTCGGTCATGGGGGGCTTGTCAGATCCGGAATGCGGCGGAAGTCTAGGGGGAATGGGAGGCGGTCACAACGGTTTACCCGGCAAACCCAGGAGTACGGCATGAAGGCGATCCGAATCCACCAATACGGCGGCCCGGACGTGCTGCGCTACGAGGAGGCGCCGCGTCCGCGGCTGGCCGAGGGCGACGTGCTGGTCCGCGTGCACGCCGCCGGCATCAACCCGGTGGACTGGAAGGTCCGCCAGGGCTACCTGCGCCAGATGATCCCCTACACCCTCCCCTTCATCCCCGGCTGGGACGTGTCGGGCGTGGTCGAGGAGATCGGCCCCGGCGCGCAGGGTTTCACCGTCGGTGACGAGGTCTACTCGCGGCCGGACATCGCCCGCGACGGCGCCTACGCCGAGTACATCGCGGTGCGCGCGTCGGAGCTGGCGCGCAAGCCGCGGACGCTCAGCCACGTCGAAGCGGCCGGCGTGCCGCTGGCCGGCATCACCGCGTGGCAGGCGCTGTTCGACGTCGGCGGACTGACGGCCGGGCAGACGGTGCTGATCCACGCGGCGAGCGGCGGCGTGGGCAGCTTCGCCGTGCAGTTCGCCAAGTGGAAGGGCGCGCGGGTGCTCGCCACCGCCTCGGCGGCGAACCACGAGCTGGTGCGCGACCTCGGCGCCGACGAGGTCATCGACTACCGCGCCACGCGGTTCGAGGACGCGGCGCGCGACGTGGACGTGGTGTTCGACACCATCGGCGGCGAGACCCAGCAGCGCTCGTGGAGCGTGCTGAAGCCCGGCGGCATCCAGGTGTCCATCGTCAGCCCGCCGCCGGAGGAGACGGCGAAGGCGCGCGGCGTGCGGGCCGGCTACCTGTTCATCGGCCCGAACGCGGCCGTCCTGACGGAAATCGCCGGGCTGATCGACGAGGGCCGTGTGCGCCCGATCATCGGCGAGGTGATGCCGCTGGCCGAGGCGCGGCGGGCGCACGAACTGAGCCAGACGGGCCACGCGCGGGGGAAGATCGTGCTGCGGGTGGTGGGATAGGCTGCGGCGTTGGGCGCCCACCCTGACCCTCCCCCACTGCGCGGGGGAGGGGAAAGACTCCTTTCCCCGCGACGTGGGGAAGCCCGATGCACAGACGCGCCAAAAAGAAAGGCGCCTTGCGGCGCCTTCCAGGGGTCCAGGGGCCTCGCGGCCCCTGGCAGGGTGCGCGAGGGGCGGTGCCCCTCGCACTTGATCACGCAGCCAGCTTCTGCTTGCGCAGGATGCCGATGATCTCGGCGGCGGCCTTCGGGATGTTGGTGCCCGGCCCGTAGATGGCCGACACGCCGGACTTGTAGAGGTAGTCGTAGTCCTGCGGCGGGATGACGCCGCCGCACACCACCAGGATGTCGCCCGCACCCTGCTTGCGCAGTTCCTCGATCAGCTGCGGCACCAGCGTCTTGTGGCCGGCGGCCTGCGACGAGACGCCGATGACGTGCACGTCGTTCTCGATGGCCTGGCGGGCGGCCTCCTCCGGGGTCTGGAACAGCGGCCCGATGTCCACGTCGAAGCCGATGTCGGCGAAGGACGTGGCGATCACCTTGGCGCCGCGGTCGTGGCCGTCCTGACCCATCTTGACGACCAGGATGCGGGGGCGGCGGCCTTCCTCGGCGGAGAAGGCGTCGATGTCGTCCTGGATCGCCTTGAAGCCGGCGTCGCCCTCGTAAGCCGCGCCGTAGACGCCGGACACCGAGCGGATGTGCGCGACGTGGCGGGTGAACACCGTCTCCAGCGCGTCGGAGATCTCGCCCACCGTGGCGCGGGCGCGGGTGGCCTTGACGGCGAGGTCGAGCAGGTTGCCCGACTTCTCGGATGCGGCCTGGGTCAGCGCGTCGAGGGCGGCGCGGCAGGCGGCCTCGTCGCGGGTGGTGCGGACCCTCTGGAGGCGGGCGATCTGCGCCTCGCGCACCGCGGTGTTGTCGATGTCGAGGACGTCCACGCCCTCCGGGTTCTCCGGACGGTACTTGTTGACGCCGACGATCACCTCCTCGCCGCGGTCGATGCGGGCCTGGCGGCGGGCGGCGGCCTCCTCGATCAGCAGCTTGGGCATGCCGGACTCGACGGCCTTGGTCATGCCGCCCATCTCCTCGACCTTGTTGATCAGGTCGAGCGCCGCGTCGGCGAGGCTGTGCGTCAGGTTCTCGATGTAGTAGGAGCCGCCCAGCGGATCGACCACGTTGGTGACGCCGGTCTCCTCGGCGATGATCAGCTGGGTGTTGCGGGCGATGCGGGCCGAGAACTTGGTCGGCAGGCCAAGCGCCTCGTCGAAGGCGTTGGTGTGCAGCGACTGCGTGCCGCCGAGCACGGCGGCCAGCGCCTCGATGGCGGTGCGGATGACGTTGTTGTAGGGGTCCTGCTCGGTCAGCGACACGCCGGAGGTCTGGCAGTGCGTGCGCAGCGCCAGCGAGCGGGCGTCCTTCGGCTGGAACTTCTCCTGCATCAGCCGCGCCCACAGCAGGCGCGCGGCGCGCAGCTTGGCGATCTCCATGAAGAAGTTCATGCCGATCGAGAAGAAGAACGACAGGCGCGGCGCGAACTTGTCCACGGGCAGGCCCTTGGACATGGCGGCGCGCACGTATTCCAGGCCGTCGGCGATGGTGAAGGCCAACTCCTGCACCGCGGTCGCGCCGGCCTCCTGCATGTGGTAGCCGGAGATCGAGATCGAGTTGAACTTCGGCATGTTGAGCGCCGTGTACTCGATGATGTCCGCGATGATCCGCATCGAGGGCTCGGGCGGATAGATGTAGGTGTTGCGGACCATGAACTCCTTGAGGATGTCGTTCTGGATGGTGCCGGACAGCTTGTCCTGGCTCACCCCCTGCTCCTCGGCGGCGACGATGTAGCCGGCCAGGATCGGCAGCACGGCGCCGTTCATGGTCATCGAGACGGACATCTTGTCGAGCGGGATGCCGTCGAAGAGGATCTTCATATCCTCGACGCTGTCGATCGCCACGCCGGCCTTGCCGACGTCGCCGACGACGCGCGGGTGATCGCTGTCGTAGCCGCGGTGCGTGGCGAGGTCGAACGCCACCGACAGGCCCATCTGCCCGGCCTTCAGGTTGGCGCGGTAGAAGGCGTTGGACTCCTCGGCCGTCGAGAAGCCGGCGTACTGGCGGATGGTCCAGGGCCGGTGCGCGTACATGGTGGCGCGCGGGCCGCGGGTGAACGGCGCGAAGCCCGGCAGGCTGTCGGTCTCCAGGCCTTCCAGGTCGGCCGCGGTGTAGAGCGGCTTGACGTCCAGGCCTTCCGGCGTGTGCCAGGTCAGGTCCGCGAGAGTGCCGCCGGCGCCGATGTCCTTGGCGGCGAGGGCCTCCCAATCGGCCATGGTCTTCTTCGGAAAGTCGGACATGCAATGCCTCCAAGAATTCCTTGCGGGGACTTTACCCCCACCTTAACCGCAGCTTCCCGGAAAACCTGAACCATTCTCAACCGTCATCCCCGCGAAAGCGGGGATCCAGAATACCTTGCCGGAGCAGCGCCTTGCGGGACTCTCTGGATCCCCGCTTTCGCGGGGATGACGGTATTGAAACGTTCAGGCCGACCGAAAAGGCACTCCAGCCCCTCTCCCGTCAAGGGAGAGGGGCTTTGAAGGGTTATGCGAACTCGATGATCTTCTGGTCCACGGCCAGGCTGGTGCCCGGCGTGGCGTGCAGCTTGGACACCGTGCCGTCCTGCGCGGCCCGAAGGATGTTCTCCATCTTCATCGCCTCGACGACGGCCAGCACCTCGCCGGCCTTGACCTCCTGGCCCTCGCTCACCGCCAGTGAGACCAGCAGGCCCGGCATCGGCGAGAGCAGGAACTTCGACATGTCCGGCGGCAGCTTCTCCGGCATCAGCTTGTCCAGCGCCGCCGCGGTCGGGGTCAGCACCTTGACGTTGGCCTGGGCACCGGAGTGGAACAGCCGGTAGCCGACGCCCACCCGGTCGACCTGCACGCAGACGTGCGCGCCGTTCACCGTGCCGCGGAACAGCGGCTGGCCGATCTGCCAGTCGCTGCGCACCGCGTGGTGCGCGCCCGCGATGTCCACGCCGTAGGAGACGGCAGCGTCGCCGGCCACCGGATCGACGTGCACCGGGTGCTGGGCGCCGTCCAGCACCACCACCCAGTCGCTGCGCACCTTGGTCTTGTTGCCGGGCATCTTGCCGCTGATCAGGATGTCGCGGTCGTTCAGGCAGCGGTGGATCACCGCGGCGACCGAGATCAGGATCGCCGGATCCTCCGGCGGCAGGTCGGCGGCGTGGAAGCCGTTCGGGTATTCCTCGGCGATGAAGTTGGTGGTCAGCCGGCCGTCCACGAAGCGCTGGCTCGCCATCAGCGAGGCCAGGAACGGGATGTTGTGGCTGACGCCGCGGATGTAATACTGGTCCAGCGCCTCGCGCATGCGGGCGATGGCCTCGTTGCGCGTCGGAGCCCACGTGCACAGCTTGGCGATCATGGGATCGTAGTACATCGAGATCTCGCCGCCCTCGTACACGCCGGTATCGACGCGCACGCTCGGGTTCTCGGCCGGCGGCTGGTAATGGGTCAGGCGGCCGGTCGAGGGCAGGAAGTTGCGGAACGGATCCTCGGCGTAGACGCGGGCCTCCAGCGCCCAGCCGTTCAGCTTCACGTCGTCCTGCTTGATGGTCAGCTTCTCGCCGGCGGCGACGCGGATCATCTGCTCGACGAGGTCGAGGCCGGTGATCAGCTCGGTGACCGGGTGCTCCACCTGCAGGCGGGTGTTCATCTCCAGGAAGTAGAAGTTGCGCTCGGCATCGACGATGAACTCGACGGTGCCGGCCGACTTGTACTGCACGGCGTTGGCCAGGGCGACGGCCTGCTCGCCCATCGCCTTGCGGGTGGCTTCGTCGAGGAACGGCGACGGCGCCTCCTCGATGACTTTCTGGTGGCGGCGCTGGATCGAGCACTCGCGCTCGCCCAGGTACAGCGCGGTGCCCTGGCCGTCGGCCAGCACCTGGATCTCGATGTGGCGCGGCTGCTGGATGTACTTCTCGACGAAGACGCGGTCGTCGGCGAAGGAGGAGCGCGCCTCGTTCTTGGCCGACTGGTAGCCCTCGCGGGCCTCGTCGTCGTTCCAGGCCACGCGCATGCCCTTGCCGCCGCCGCCGGCCGAGGCCTTGATCATCACCGGATAGCCGATGTCGCGGGCGATGGCGACCGCGTCGGTGTCGGTCTCGATGACGCCGAGGTAGCCGGGCACGGTCGACACGCCGGCTTCCTTGGCCAGCTTCTTCGACTCGATCTTGTCGCCCATCGCCTGGATGGCGTGCGCGTCCGGGCCGATGAAGGCGATGCCGGCCTTGGCCAGCGCCTCCTGGAACTCGCGCTTCTCCGACAGGAAGCCGTAGCCGGGGTGCACGGCCTGGGCGCCGGTCTTCTTGCAGGCATCGACGATGCGGTCGATCAGCAGGTAGCTCTGCGCCGACGGCGGCGGGCCGATGTGCACGGCCTCGTCGGCCATCTCGACGTGCAGCGCGTTCTTGTCCGCATCCGAATAGACCGCGACCGTCTTGATCCCTAAGCGGCGGCAGGTCTTGATGACGCGGCAGGCGATCTCGCCACGGTTGGCGATGAGAATCTTGGAAAACATTGCGCCTACCTCACGTCAGAGCGGGATGTTGTCATGCTTGCGCCACGGATTCTCCAGCTGCTTGTTGCGCAGCATGGAGAGCGCGTGGCACAGCCGCCGACGGGTGCCGTGCGGGCGGATGACGTCGTCGATGTAGCCGCGCGAGGCCGCGACGAACGGGTTGGCGAACTTCTGCCGGTACTCCTCGGTGCGCGCCTCGATGGCGGCCGGGTCGCCGAGGTCGGAGCGGAAGATGATCTCCACCGCGCCCTTCGGGCCCATCACCGCGATCTCCGCCGACGGCCAGGCGTAGTTGACGTCGCCGCGCAGGTGCTTCGACGACATCACGTCGTACGCGCCGCCGTAGGCCTTGCGGGTGATCACGGTGACCTTGGGAACCGTGCACTCGGCGTAGGCGAACAGCAGCTTGGCGCCGTGCTTGATGATGCCGCCGTACTCCTGCGCGGTGCCGGGCATGAAGCCGGGGACGTCCACGAAGGTGACGATCGGAATGTTGAAGGCGTCGCAGAAGCGCACGAAGCGCGCGGCCTTCTTCGAGCTGTCGATGTCCAGGCAGCCGGCCAGCACCATCGGCTGGTTGGCGACGAAGCCGACGGTCGAACCGTTCATGCGGCCGAAGCCGATGATGATGTTCTTGGCGAAGTCGGGCTGGATCTCGAAGAAGTCGCCCTCGTCCACGACCTTCAGGATCAGCTCCTTCATGTCGTAGGGCTTGTTCGGGTTCTCCGGGATCAGCGTGTCGAGCGAGAACTCCTCGCGCTCGATGGCGTCGGTGCAGGGGCGCTCCGGCGCCTTCTCGCGGTTGTTGGCCGGCAGGAAGTCGATGAAGCGGCGCAGCTGCAGGATCGCCTCGACGTCGTTCTCGAAGGCGTGGTCGGACACGCCCGACTTGGAGGAGTGGGTGACGGCGCCGCCCAGCTCCTCGGCGGTGACGACCTCGTGGGTGACGGTCTTCACCACGTCCGGGCCGGTCACGAACATGTAGGACGAGTCCTTCACCATGAAGATGAAGTCCGTCATGGCCGGCGAGTACACCGCGCCGCCCGCGCACGGGCCCATGATCATGGAGATCTGCGGGATGACGCCCGAGGCCAGCACGTTGCGCTGGAACACCTCGGCGTAGCCGCCGAGCGAGGCCACGCCCTCCTGGATGCGGGCACCGCCGGAATCGTTCAGGCCGATCACCGGAGCCCCGGCCTTCATGGCCATGTCCATGATCTTGCAGATCTTCTCGGCGTGCGCCTCGGACAGCGAGCCGCCGAACACGGTGAAGTCCTGGCTGAAGATGAAGATCAGCCGGCCGTTGACGGTGCCGTGGCCGATGACCACGCCGTCGCCCGGCACCTTCTGGCCTTCCATGCCGAAGTCGGTGCAGCGGTGTTCGACGAACATGTCGAACTCCTCGAACGAGCCCTCATCGACCAGCAGCTCGATGCGCTCGCGGGCGGTGAGCTTGCCCTTGGCGTGCTGCGACGCGATGCGCTTCTCGCCACCGCCCTGGCGCGCTCCGGCGCGCATGGCTTCCAACCTGGCCAGGATTTCCTGCATTCGGCGTTTCCCACTTGAACGAAGCCGGACACCTTGGGTGTCCCAGTCTGAGTTGGGGCGATTATTCACAAAGTTCGCAACGCTGCAATCCGCCCGAAACTTAGGCAGGGGCGAAATAGTGCGAACTTGCAAAAAACTTCGCGACCGCAGAGAATGGCTTGCGAAGGTTGCGAAGCCACATGCTCTTCGACTCTGCGCGCTCTTCTCCAGCCGTCATCCCCGCGAAAGTGGGGATCCAGGAAGAGCCCCGGCAGGGGCGACATGAGCCATGTGGCTCGCGGACGCTCGCACTGGATCCCCGCCTGCGCGGGAATGACGGTGAAGGGCTGGTGTTCTGACGGCGGCGACGGCATGCAAAAGAAGCTCTACCTCGGATACAAGCTGCGCCGTCTGCGCGAGCAGCGCGGCATGACGCAGGCGGCCCTGGCGAAGGCGCTCGACCTGTCGCCCAGCTACCTGAACCAGCTGGAGAACAACCAGCGCCCCCTGACCCTGCCGGTGCTGCTGAAGGTCAGCGCCGTGTTCGAGGTGGAGCTGAGCAGCTTCATCGAGGACGAGGAGGCGCGGCTCGTCGCCGACCTGCGCGAGGCCCTGGCCGATCCGCTGTTCGGCGGCGAGCCGCTGGCCGCAGCCGAGCTGCGCGGCGTCGTCGGCGCCTCGCCGGAGCTGGCGCGGCGGGTGCTGGGGCTGCATCAGGCCTACCAGAAGCTGACCGAGCGGGTGCAGGGCCTCGCCGACAACCTGGACGCCCAGGAGGGCGGCAGCGACCTGACGCGCGCGCAGTTCCCGTACGAGGAGGTGCGCGACTACTTCCACTACTGCAACAACTACGTCGGCCCGCTGGACGAGGCAGCGGAGAAGCTGTGGGACAGCGAGAGGATCCACGCCGGCGCGCTGCTCAACGAACTGGCCGCGTACCTGAAGCGCCGGCACGACGTGCGGGTGAAGATCGTCGCCGACGAGGTCGGCGAGACCGCCATGCGCTCCTACGACGAGGCGACCGGCACGCTGCGCCTGTCGGCGCTGCTGAACGGGCCGAGCCGCGCCTTCCACATGGCGCACCAGATCGCGCTGCTCGGCTTCCGCGACATCATCGAGGAGATCATCGGGCAGGCGAACTTCTCCAGCGAGGACGCGCGGTCGATCTGCCGCGTGGGCCTGGCCAACTACTTCGCCGGCGCGCTGGTGATGCCGTACCGCGCCTTCCTGCACCAGGCGCGGGCGCTCCGCCACGACGTGGAGCAGCTGCAGAGCCGCTTCGGCGCCAGCTTCGAGCAGGTCTGCCACCGGCTGTCGACGCTGCAGCGGCCGGGCGCGCGCGGCGTGCCGTTCTACTTCGTGCGGGTCGATATGGCCGGCAACATCACCAAGCGGCATTCGGCGACGCGCTTCCACTTCGCCCGGTTCGGCGGCGCCTGCCCGCTGTGGAACGTGCACGAGGCGTTCGGCCAGCCCGGCAAGATCCTGGTGCAGTTCGCCGAGATGCCGGACCACACCACCTACATCGGCATCGCCCGCACGGTGACCAAGCGCGGCGGCGCCTACCTGCGCCCGTCACGGCAGTTCGCCGTCGGCCTCGGCTGCGAGGCGAGCTACGCCAACGAACTGGTGTACGCCGCCGGCATCGACATCACCGACGTGAAGGCGGCGGTGCCCATCGGCGTCAACTGCCGCATCTGCGAACGCATCGACTGCCAGCAACGCGCCTTCCCACCGATCGGGCGCGGCCTGTCGGTGGACGAGCACCACCGCAGCTTCGTGCCGTACCTGTTCACGCGCAGAGGTGCGCCGGAGGGCGTTTCTTAAACCGTCGCGCCCCTCCCCTGCCTCCGGCGGGGGAGGGTTCTGCGGGGCGGCCTACCCACCCAGCACCCCCAACTCCGGTGCCAGCATAAGCGCCGCGAGGCCGATGGCCAGCCCGTAGGGCACCGGCTCCCCGGCGCGCAGCACGCGCGGCAGCAGCAGGATCCGGTCGCCGGGGATCGAGGCCAGCAGCAGCGGCAACCCCCGCCGCGCCAGCAGCAGCAGCACGACCACCACGCCGCCCAGCACGCCCATCAGGATCACCAGCTCCGCCAGGTGCTCCCACCCCGCCCACAGGGCCACGGCGGTCAGCAGCTTGATGTCGCCGCCGCCGGCGAGGCGCAAGGCGAACAGTCCCAGACCCGCCGCGAAGACGATCGCCGCCGCCGCGAGATGCCACAGCCAGGGAACGCCGCCCGGCACCAGCAGTCCGGCCACCGGAAACCCGGCGAGCAGCAGCAGCACCGTCCAGTTGGGGATGCGGTAGGACACCGCGTCCCACCCCATCGCCAGCGCCACCGGCACCACGTACCAGCCGAGCAGCAGCGCGTGCACCGACGCCATCCCCATACCCCCACCATGTCCGTCGCCGGCATCATGCCGGCCACCCTGCCACCCGTCCAGCATCACCCGGCGGCTGTATACGACCTTTTTCTTAGGCGATAAGGACAAGATGTCGAAGGGGAGCAGTCGAAACCATATCATAGTCGTAGAGTACTGACCGTTCGGTCAGGCCGTTCCGGTGAGCATTGACCGTAAATAACGACTCGTATATACGGCACGCCGGAAAGAGCGGCCGTTCAGGGTAATTTCACTTTTCTGCCGCTTGTGCTTTTCTGCACGGGAGTAAGGCGGCCAATCGGAGCGTTACGGTGGCCAGTCAAATGCAGGAACACGACGAACAGCCGCAAGCGGGCAGCGTGCAGGACATCCCTTCCGAGAATACGAACCACTCCGACACCACCTCCAGGATCGACGCGGACGCGACCGAGCGGCCGTGCTGCATCGTCGGCATCGGCGCCTCGGCCGGCGGGCTGGAGGCGCTGCAGCGCTTCTTCGACAGCGTGCCGGCGAACAGCGACCTCGCCTACGTGGTGGTCCAGCACCTGTCGCCGGTGCACAAGAGCCTGATGGTCGACCTGTTGGCCAAGCACACCAGCATGGAGGTGGTGCAGGCTGCCGACGAAATGCCGGTGGAGCGCAACACCGTCTACCTGCTGCCCCCCGGCAAGCACCTGTCCATCGAGGACCGCCGCCTCCGCCTCACCGCCAAGGACGCGGTCGGCGGCATCAGCCTGCCCATCGACATCTTCTTCACCGCGCTGGCGCAGGACCTCGGGCCGCTGGCGCTCGGCGTGGTGCTGTCGGGCACCGGATCGGACGGCACGCGCGGCCTGCTGGCGATCAAGGCGGCGGGCGGCTTCACCGCCGTGCAGGACCCGGAGTCGGCGCAGTTCGACGGCATGCCGCGCAGCGCGCTGGCCGCCGGTCCGCTCGACGCCGTCGCTCCGCCGGAGGAGCTGCCGGACCGCCTGCTGGAGCATTCCAAAAAGGCGCTCGCCCGCACGCCGAAGCTGCCCGCCGCCCGCCCGCGCGACGGCGAGCGCGACCCGCTGGCGCAGATCGTCGCCTGCATCCGCGCCGTCACCGGCGTCGACTTCTCGCACTACAAGCTGGCCACCCTGCTGCGCCGGATCGAGCGGCGCATGCACGCCGCCGGCCTCGACCAGCTGGAGGACTACGCGGCCCTGCTCCGCCGCAACAACGCGGAGGCGGTCAGCCTGTACAAGGAGATGCTGATCGGCGTCACCCGCTTCTTCCGCGACGAATCCGCCTTCGCCGCGCTGGAGGAGAAGGTGGTGATGCCGCTGCTGGCCAAGCGGGCGCCGAACGACCAGATCCGCGTGTGGGTTTGCGGCTGCGCCACCGGCGAGGAGGCGTACTCCATCGGCATGCTGTTCATGGAGGCGATGGACCGCCTGGGCCGCCCGGTGGACATCAAGATCTTCGCCACCGACATCGACCAGGATTCCATCGAGTTCGCCAGCGCCGGCGAGTACCCCGGCGCCATCGCCGAGGACGTCTCGCCGGAGCGGCTGGCCCGCTTCTTCGTGCCGCACGGCGACAAGTACTGCGTGGCGCGCGACCTGCGCCGGGTGGTGGTGTTCGCCGTGCACAACATCATGCGCGATCCGCCCTTCACCAAGATGGACCTGATCAGCTGCCGCAACCTGCTGATCTACATGGACCAGCCCTTGCAGCGGAAGGTGCTGAGCCTGTTCCAGTACGCGCTGCGCCAGGGGGGATTCCTGTTCCTCGGCACGTCGGAGACGCTGGGCGACCTGCAGCCGGAGTTCCACACCAGCGACAGCCGCAACAAGATCTTCCAGTCGCTGCGCGCCGGTTCCTACCGGCTTTCGCGGCTGATGGTGCCGAGCCAGCCGGCCGCCGCCCGCCACGACGACCTGCCCACGCCCGTGACCGAGGAGACGGCGGCCATCGACGAGGCCATCGCCTCGCTGCTGCGCACCTACGTGCCGCCGTGCCTGCTGGTGAACGAGCAGATGAACATCCTGCACGTCTTCGGCGATCCGGGGACGCTGCTGCGCGTGCCGCCCGGCGAGGCGACGCTGAACGTGCTGAAGCTGCTGCCCTCCGCCGTCGCCATGGTGGCCGGCACGGCGCTGGCGCGCGCCTTCCGCTCGGCCGAGGAGTTCTCGCTCGCCAACATCCCGGTGAAGGACCGGCCGGGGCTGGAGGCGGTGAGCCTGCGGGTCAAGCCCTTCTCCTCGCGCAAGACGTCGCGACGCTACGCGATGGTGCTGCTGGAGCCGGCGCGCCCCGCCCTGCCGGCGCCCGAGGAGGCCGCCTTCGACCTCACCGCCGACACCGCCGAGCGCATCCGCGGCCTGGAACAGGAGCTGATGTCGCGCGGCGAGAACCTCCAGGCCACCATCGAGGAGCTGGAGACCGCCAATGAGGAACTCCAGGCCACCAACGAGGAGCTGCTCGCCTCCAACGAGGAGCTGCAGAGCACCAACGAGGAGCTGCAGTCCGTCAACGAGGAGCTCTACTCGGTCAACGCCGAGTACCAGGCCAAGGTGGAGGAGCTGACCGAGGTCACCAACGACCTCGACAACGTGCTGCGCTCGACCGAGATCGGCGTGGTGTTCCTCGACGCGGAGCTGGTGATCCGCCGCTTCACCCCGGCCGCGGCGTCCTTCATCAACATCATCCCGCGCGACGTCGGGCGGTCCATCGCGCACCTGTCGACCAACATCGACTACCCGAACTTCCTGGGCGACATCCGCGCCGTGTGCGAGCGCCACACGGCGCTGGAACGCCACGTCCGCGTGCCCGACGGCCGCTGGATCCAGTCGCGGATCCTGCCCTACCTGACGGAGAAGAACGTCATGGCCGGCGTCGTCATCACCTTCGTCGACGTCACCGCCGCCAAGGACGCCGAGCAGCGCCTGCAGACCGTCATCGACAACCTGCCGGAGCATGTCGCGGTGCTCGACCCCGACGGCCGCATCACGCTGGTCAACCGCGCCTGGCGCCGCTTCACGCTGGAGATCGGCGACCGCGCGGAGCCCGCCCCCGGCCCCGGCGACGATTACGTCACCGCCTGCATCCGCCCGCCCGCCGTCGCCGACGAGGCTGCCGCCGCGGCGATGCGCCAGGGATTGCGCGACGTCCTGGCGGGCATGCAGGAGCAGTTCAGCCTCGAATACCCCTGCCGCGCCCCCGACCGCGAACGCTGGTTCCTGATGTCGGCCGTGCGCATGCGCGAGAGCGGCGGCTGGGCCGGCGCGGTGGTCAGCCACGTCGACATCTCCAACCGCAAGCGCATGGAAATCGACATCAGCACCGCCCAGACGGCGGAGACGACGCCGTGAGCGACGAGCGCACCGACCGCCTGCGCCGCCGCGCCGAGCAGATCATCGAGGGCGTCGGCGACGCCGCCCGCCTGCCCATCGACGCCGCCCCCATCGACGTCAAGGCCATCGTGCACGAGCTGTACGTGCACCAGGCCGAGCTGGAGATCCAGAACGAGGAGCTGCGCACCGCCCAGCAAGCGCTGGAGGTCTCGCGGCAGGAATACCTCCAGCTGTTCCAGTCGGTGCCGCTGGCCTGCTTCACGGTGAACGCCGCCGGCATCGTCGGCGAGGCCAACGCCGCCGCCGAGCGGCAGTTCGGCCTGCCGCACCGGGCGCTGCGCGGCCGGCCGCTGACGCTGCTGGTCGACCGGGTCGACCACGGCCGGCTGCTCACCGCGCTGACGCGCCTGCGCGACGGCGGGACGTGGGAGCGGCAGGAGTACCTGTTCCTCGGCGCCCGCGGCGGCATCGAGGGGCTGACCGACGCGCATCTCGTGGCGCTGGAGGACGGCGACAAGGGCGACGTGCTGCTCTGCGTCACCGACGTCAGCGAGCGCAACGCCTGGGTCCGCGAGTTGCAGGCCGCGCGCGAGGAGGCGGAAAGCGCCCGCGCCGCCTACCAGCACATCCTGCACGCCGTGGCCGACGGCATCCTGGGCATCGACGGCAAGGGCGTCGTCACCTACGCCAACGCCGCGGCGCTGGCGGTCACCGGCTTCTCGGAGTCGGAGCTGCACGGCAGCCGCGTCGCCGACCTGTTCGCCGAGGAGGGTTCCGACGGCGTCGAGGCCATCGCCCGCTCGCTGGTGGACGGCGCGGTGCGGCGTGCGGCGCGCCAGCGCCTGCGCCGCCGCGACGGCAGCCGCTTCGTCGCCGAGTTCACGGTGTCGCCCATCGTCGAGCAGCGCCGCATCACCGGCGCCGTGATGGCCATGCGCGACGTCACCGCCCAGGTCGCCGCCGAGAGCGCGCTGCGCCTGTCCGAACAGCGCCACCGCACGCTGGTGCAGTCGCTGCATGAGGGGCTGGTGATGCGCAGCGCCGACGGCGCCGTGCTGGTCGCCAACGGCATGGCGGAGCGGCTGCTGGCCGGGCCGTCGGCCCCCCTGCTCGACCCGCGCGCCGGGACCTTCGAGGATCTCACCGACGGGCACCGCTATATCGCCGCCAACGGCTACCGGCTGCAGGGGCTGCCGCCGGCGGCGCAGGCCTACCGCAGCGGCGAGCCGGTGATCGAGCAGGTGATCGGCATCGCCGACGCGCACGCCCCCGGCGGTCCCGTGACGTGGCTGCGCGTCAGCAGCCACCCGGTGTGCGACGCCGACGGCCGGGTCGAGGCGGTGGTCTCCAGCGTCACCGACATCACCGTCATCAAGGCCATGGAGCGCGAGCTGAACGTCGCGCTCGACGCCAAGGAACGCTTCATGGCGTCGGCCAGCCACGACCTGCGCCAGCCGGTGCAGGCGCTGATGCTGTTCTCCGGCCTGCTGCTGAAGGAGGAGCTGAACGAGCCGGCGCGGCGCATCGCCGAACAGCTCAAGGACTCGGTCGGTTCGCTGGGGACGCTGCTGGACAGCCTGCTGGACATCTCCAAGCTGGAGGCCGGGCTGATCAAGCCCGACCCGGCGCCCTTCCAGCTCGGCCCGCTGATGGACCGCCTGCACGGCGAGTTCGCGCCGCTGGCGCAGGCGTCCGGGCTGACCCTGCGGACCGTGTGCTCCGGCCTGATCCTGGAGACCGACGGCGGCCTGCTGGAGCGGGTGGTGCGCAACCTGCTGGCCAACGCGATCCGCTACACCAAGGAGGGCCGCGTGCTGTTCGGCGTGCGGCGGCGGCGCAAGGCGCTGCGCATCGAGGTGTGGGACACCGGCATCGGCATCGCCGAGAACCAGATCGACCGCATCTTCCAGGATTTCTACCAGGTCGGCAACGCCGCCCGCGACCGCCGCGAGGGGCTGGGCATGGGCCTGTCCATCGCCAAGCGCCTGACCGCGATGCTGGGCGGCAGCCTGGAGGTGCGCTCGACGCCCGGCAAAGGATCGTGCTTCGCCATCGTGCTGCCGCTGGCCCAGGTGGTCGGCCAGCCTCCCGGCTCCTGCGCGCCCGCCAACGACGAGCCGGAGGAGGCGCACAGCACCGACGCGCTGGTCCTGCTGGTCGAGGACGACGCGGTGATCCGCATGGCGCTGATGATGATGCTGGAGGGCTGGGGCTACACCGTGGTCGACGCCGGCTCGGTCGGCGAGGCGCTGGAGCACGTCGCCGGCGGCCTGGAGCCGGAGCTGGTGCTGGCCGACTACCGCCTGCCCGACAACGAGACCGGCCTGATCCTGATGGACACGGTGCGCCGACGCCTGGGCCGCGACGTGCCGGGGATCCTGCTGACCGGCGACACCTCGTCCGACCGCCTGCGCGAGGCGTCGGCCGCGCACTGCGCCCTGCTGCACAAGCCGATCCAGCCGCAGGCCTTGCAGGACACCGTGCGGGCGAGCTTGTCGCGGGGGAAGGCGAACGCGGCGTAGGGGTGTTTGCCCCCTCCCCGGCCCTCCCCCGCTTCGCGGGAGAGGGTGAAAGGGGCACATGCGTCGCTTTGTCCCCTCCACCGCGCAGCGGGGGAGGGTTAGGGAGGGGGCACACGGAGCCCGCCATGCCCCGCATCCCCGACGATACGAAGGACAAGGTCCGCGAGATGCGCCGCGTCCCCACCGACGCGGAGCGCCGGCTGTGGTCCATCCTGCGCCGCCGGCAGCTCGGCGGCTGGTACTTCCGGCGGCAGCATCCGATCCCGCCCTATATCGCGGATTTCGCCTGCGTCGAGGCGATGGTCGTCGTCGAGGCGGACGGCGGGCAGCACGCCGACTCTGAACGCGACCTCCGCCGCGACCGCTATATGGAGCGGCACGGCTGGACGGTGCTGCGGTTCTGGAACCCGGAGATCCTGGTCAACCCGCAGGGGGTGGCGGAGACGATCCTGTTGGTGCTGGGGGAACGCTCCGGGAAGCCGTAATTGCCCCCTCCCCATCCCTCCCCCGCTGCGCGGTGGAGGGGGCTGCCGACGCGGCGGCGAAGTTCCCTCCACCGCGCAGCGGGGGAGGGTTAGGGAGGGGGCAAAACCTCAGCTATGCCCCATGCTTGTGCCCGTCCTCCACGTCCAGTTCCCCCTCCCGCGCCTTGCGGAGCGCCTCCACCCTCTCGGCCGCCGCGTCGCGCGAGTACGGCCCCTCCACGTCCATCCCGAAGCGCACATAGTGCCCGTCGGGCCGGTCGATGTGGGTGCCGACCGGGAGGTAGGTGTCGTCGGCGTCGTCGTTGGCGAACACCGATTTGCCGCGGATCTCGATGATGTGGGACATCAGTGGCCTCGCGTGGGCTGCTGGGTCTGCGGGTCCCACTGGGCGACGCCGGTCATGTCCGGCAGGCGGTGGGCAATCCCCTTGTGACAGTCTATGCACGTCATCTGCCCGGTGAACAGATACTGCTCGTGCGCCCGCGCCGCCCGCGCCCCCTGCTTGGTGATGTCCATCGATTCCGCGCTGTGGCAGTTGCGGCATTCCAGCGAGTTGTTCGCCTTCAGCCGGTGCCACTCATGCTCCGCCAGGGTGCGGCGCAGGTTGACGAACTTCTCGCGCGTGTCGATGGACCCGAACAGATGGCCCCAGACCTCCTTGGACGCCTGCATCTTGCGGGCGATCTTGTCGGTCCAGTTGTGCGGCACATGGCAGTCCGGGCAGGTCGCCCGCACGCCGGAGCGGTTGGTGAAGTGGATGGTCTGCTTCAGCTCCTCGTAGGGGTTCGTTTGCATCTCGTGGCAGGAGACGCAGAAGGCCTCGCGGTTGGTGGCCTCCAGCGCGGTGTTGAAGCCGCCCCAGAACGCCACGCCGGCGAGGAAGCCCCCCAGCGTCAGGAAGCCCAGGCTGAAGTAGGCCGCCGGCCGCGTCAGCGTGCGCCAGGCGGCCAGCGCCGAATCCCGCAGCGCCATGGCTCACCGCCCCCCGCCGGGCGGCGATGCCATGACGTCGAGGTCGCGGAACTGGTTCTCCACCAGCGGCGGCGCGTTGGTCTGCTGCACGTGGCAGGCGGTGCAGTTGTAGCGCCGCGGCGCCAGCGCGCCCAGCATGTTGCCCTCGCGGTCCTGGTAGTGGCTGATCGACACCATCGGGGCCTGCGACTGCTCGGTGTAGCGCCGGCTGTGGCAGCTCAGGCACTTGTTGAAGTTCAGGTCGATCTGGTAGTCGCGGATCGAATGCGGGATCACCGGCGGCTGTTCCGGGTAGTTGCGCATCTTGCGCAGGTCGTCGGTGACCTCGGCCGGCAGCGCCGGCGCCGCCGGCGTTTCGGTGAACGGGGTCGGCCCGACGAGACGCGGCGAATCCGCCGCCATCGCGGCCCCCACAAGGACAGGCCCCCCAAAAGCAAAAAGGGTGGCCAGTGCCGCCATCAGCAGACGCAGTCTCATTGCTTCCCCTCCCCCGCGGCGGCCACCTGCGACGGCACGACCTTCACCGCGCACTTCTTGAAGTCCGACTGCTTGGAAATCGGGTCGGTGGCGTCCAGCGTGACCTTGTTGATCGGCTGGCTGGCGTCGAAGAACGGCACGAACACCACGCCGCGCGGCATGCGGTTGCGCCCGCGCGTCTCGATGCGCGAGCGGATCTCGCCGCGCCGCGACACCACCCGCACCTCCGCCCCGCGCCGCAGATTGCGCGCCGCCGCGTCATCGGGGTGCATGAACACCACGGCGCCGGGGAACGCCCTGTACAGCTCCGGCACCCGCATGGTCATGGAGCCGGAGTGCCAGTGCTCCAGCACGCGCCCCGTCACCAGCCACAGGTCGAACTCCTGGTCCGGGCTCTCGGCCGGCGGCTCGTAGGGGGCGAAGACCAGGTTCGCCTTGCCGTCGGGGTTGCCGTAGAAGTGGAAGCCGGTGCCGGCCTTCACGTACGGGTCCAGGCCCTCGCGGTAGCGCCACTTGGTCTCCTTGTTGTTCACCACCGGCCATTGCAGGCCGCGCGTGCGGTGGTACTCGTCGAAGTACGCCAGATCGTGGCCGTGCCCGCGGCCGAACTCCGCGTACTCCTCGAACAGCCCCTTCTGGACGTAGAAGCCGAAAGCCTCGGACTCCGCGCTCTTGTAGCCGGCCTCAAGGTCGGTCACCGGGTACTTGTTCACCTGCTTGTTGGCGTACAGCACGTCGAACAGGGTCTTGCCCTTGTACTCCGGGTTCTTGTCGAGGATCTCGGCCGGCCAGACCTCGTCGGTGGTGAAGCGCTTGGAGAACTCCATCAGCTGCCACAGGTCGGAGCGCGCCTGCCCCGGCGCGTCCACCAGCTGGTGCCAGAAGTGGGTGCGCCGCTCGGCGTTGCCGTAGGCGCCCTCCTTCTCCACCCACATGGCGGCGGGCAGGATGACGTCGGCGGCCATGGCGGTGATGGTCGGGTAGGCGTCGGAGACCACCACGAAGTTCGCCGGGTTGCGGTAGCCGGGATAGGTCTCCTGCGCGGTGTTGGGCGCCGTCTGCAGGTTGTTGTTCACCTGGATCCAATAGGCGTTCAGCTTGCCGTCCTTCAGCATGCGGTCCTGCTGCACGGCGTGGAAGCCGATCTTGTCGGGCAGCAGCCCGTCGGGCAGCTTCCAGATGCGCTCGGCCGCCTTGCGGTGCTCGGCGTTGGTGACCTGCATGTCGGCCGGCAGGCGGTGGGCGAAGGTGCCGACCTCGCGCGCGGTGCCGCAGGCGGACGGCTGGCCGGTCAGCGAGAACGGGCTGTTGCCCGGCTCGGAGATCTTCCCGGTCAGGAAATGGATGTTGTAGACGAGGTGGTTGGCCCACACGCCGCGGACGTGCTGGTTGAAGCCCATGGTCCAGAACGACACGACCTTCAGCTTCGGGTCGGCGTAGGCCTTGGCCAGCGCCTCCAGCCGCTCCTTCGGCACGCCGGTCAGCTCGGCCGTGTAGTCCAGCGTGTAGGTCTTGAGGAACGCGACGTACTCGTCCCAGTTCGACGGGTTGGAGACCTGCGCGTCGTTGGCGTGCTGGGCGCGCTGCTCCAGCGTGTGGTCGGGACGCAGGCCGTAGCCGATATCGGTGTTGGCGCGGCGGATGTTGACGAACTTATCGACGAACTCCTTCTTCGCCAGCCCGTTGGAGACGATGTAGTTGGCGATGTAGTTGAGGATCGCCAGATCGGTGCCCGGCTTGAACACCAGCGACACGTCGGCGAGGTCGGACGAGCGGTGCTCGTAGGTGGACAGCACGAAGATCTTGGAGTTGGGGTTGGTCAGCCGCCGGTCGGTGACGCGGGTCCACAGCACCGGGTGCATCTCCGCCATGTTGGAGCCCCAGAGGACGAAGATGTCCGTGTGCTCCATGTCGTCGTAGCAGCCCATCGGCTCGTCCGACCCGAAGGTGCGGATGAAGGTCACCGCGGCCGACGCCATGCAGTGCCGGGCGTTCGGGTCCAGGTTGTTGGAGCGGAAGCCGGCGCGCATCAGCTTCGACGCCGCGTAGCCCTCCCAGATCGTCCACTGGCCGGAGCCGAACATGCCCACGGCCGTCGGCCCCTTCTCCTTCAGCGTCTTCTTCCACTGCCGGGCCATCTCGTCGAAGGCCTGGTCCCAGGTGACCGGCCGGAACTCGCCGTTCTTGTCATACCGGCCGTCGCGCATACGCATCAGCGGCGTCGTCAGCCGGTCGGCGCCGTACATGATCTTGGACAGGAAGTAGCCCTTGACGCAGTTGAGGCCGCGGTTGGTCTCGTGCTGCATGTCGCCGTGGGTGGCGACGACGTGGTTGTCCTTGACGCCGACCATGACGCCGCAGCCCGTGCCGCAGAAGCGGCACGGCGCCTTCGACCATTTGATGCCGGGGTCTCCCCCCACGCCCGGCGGGGCGGCCTGCGCCGGCAGGCTGATGTTGGCGGCCGCGGCCGCGGTGGCGGCGGCCTGCGCTTTCAGGTAGTCGCGTCGGGTCAGCGTCATTGGGGCCTCACTCCGCCTCGGTCAATTCTTCGACGTGATGGAAGACCAGCGTGGCGGCGAGGACGCCGTCCAGCAGGCTGATGGTGTTGAGGTGATCGACGATGGTCTGCTCGCTCTCGGTCTCGAGCGTCAGGACGAACTTGCCGTTGGCCTCGCCGTGGATCTCGATGCCGGACAGGCCGGCCATGGCGGGGCGGATCGCGTCCGCCGCCTCCGGCCGGGCGTGCACGACGAGGCTGGAGATGTGCAGTTCACGCGCCATGGGTGACCTCCATGGTGACGGCCTCGCCCGGGCAGGCCGAGACGCACGCGCCGCAGCCCGTGCAGCGCGCGGCGTCGAGCAGCGGCCGGGGTGCGGCGTGCGGCATCAGCACGAAGGAGAAGGCGGTCTCCGGGCAGATGTCCCGGCAGGTCTGGCAGATCACGCCGACCCGCGTCAGGCAGCCGCGCCCCACCGTCGGCGCCGTGGCCCAGGCGCGCGCGGTCCGGTCGAAGATCGGCTGCGGGCAGGCGTCGGCGCAGGCGCCGCAGAAGGTGCACTCGCCGCGCCGGAAGTCCACGGTGGGGAAGCCGCCGTCGCCGGCGACGATGATCGTCTCCGCGCAGGCCGCCTCGCAGGCGCCGCAGCGGGTGCACAGGTCGGTGAAATCGTGCGCGCGGGCCCAGGGGGGGCGCAGGGCCGGGCGCTCCGCCCGCCTGCGCCCGAACAGGACGCGCCGCCGTCCGGGATCGAACCCGCCGCCATCGGCCATGTCCGCCTCACGCGCCCGGCGGGCCGGCGACGAGCTGGTACAGCCAGACGGCCAGACCGTAGCCGCCGACCACGGCGATGGCCAGCAGCGGCCAGAACACCACGGTCAGGAACAGGAACGCCCACAACTCGCGCGATTTCCGGCGTTCCACCGGCTGCACGTCCGCCATCCGTAATCCTCCGGGTCATCCGCGGCTCTTACGGCCACTGGCAGGGAAACCAGTTGGCGCCGCCTTGGTTCCGGTCAACGGTCGTAGGCGTTTAGTCGGTCCAGGCGTAGCCGGTCGCGCGCGTCGGTCAGCCGGTGCACCGCCCCGAAGGTGGCGAGCAGCACGCCCAGCCCGGTCGCCCCGGCGATCAGGAACATGATGAGAATCTGATACTTGACCGCCTCGCCGGGATCGACGCCGCCGAGGATCTGGCCGGTCATCATCCCCGGCAGCGACACCACGCCGGTCGCCGCCATGCCGTTGATGATGGGCATCATGCCGGTGCGCAACGCCTGACGTTGCTGCGTGCGCAACGCCTCCCACCGCGTGCTGCCGAGCGCCAGACGCGCCTCGATCGCCGCGCGCTCGCGCACCGCGGCGTTGGACAGCGTGTTGAGCGCGAGGCTGACGCCGCTCATGGTATTGCCCAGCACCATGCCCAGCATGGGGATGGCGTAGCGCGGGTCGTACCAGGGGTCCGGCCGGATGGCGGTGGTCAGCGCCAGCACCATGACCAGCGACGCCGCGAAGGCCATGGAGCCGGCGCCCAGCCCGTAGGTCCAGCCGCCGGACAGCCTGCGGTCCTGCCGGCCGAGGATCTCGTGCCCGGCGAACCCCACCATGACCGCCGCCATCCCCAGCGTCAGCCAGGGCGAGCGCAGGGCGAACAGCTGGTTCAGCACCAGCCCGACCAGCGAGAGCTGCACCACCATGCGGACCGCGGCGAGGAACAGCGGCCGCTCCAGCCGCAGCGCCATCGCCACCGACAGGGCACCGTTGACGAGCAGGAGCAGGCCGGCGATGGCGAGGTCCCAAGTGCTCAGCGGGATGAGAGGCATCCGCCCTCCATGCGCAGCGTCCGGTCCGCCAGCCGCTCCGCCTGCGCCGTCGCGTGCGTCACCAGCAGGATCGCCGTGCCCCGCGCCAGCTCGGCCCGCAGCAGCGTCTCCACCCGGTCCACCGACGCCTCGTCCAGCGCCGCCGTCGGCTCGTCGAGCAGCAGCACCGCCGGCCGCTGCGCCAGCGTGCGGGCGAAGGCGAGCCGTTGCCGCTCCCCGGTGGACAGCCGCGCCACCGGCCACTCCAGCGCTTGCGCCGGCAGCCCCAGCGCCGCGACCAGCGGCAGCGCCGCCACCGGATCGGCGAAGTGCTCGCCGACGCGCTCCAGCCACCAGCCGGACTCCGCCGCCACGTAGGCGACCAGCCGCCGCCACGCCGGGGCGGGCATCGCCTCGCGCGAGCGGTCGCCGAGGCTGACCTCCCCCGTGTTCGGGTCCAGGTCGGCGATGGCGCGCAGCAGCACCGACTTGCCGGCGCCGGACGGCCCCTGCACGGCGACGCACGCGCCGGTCGCCACCGACAGGCTGGCAGGCTTCAGCACGGGGGTGGCGAGGTTGCGGACCGTGAGCATGGCGGCCACTGTAGCCCCGCGAAGCCCACGCGCGAAGTCCCGCAGGCGGTCTGCCCCCACCCTATCCCTCCCCCGCTTCGCGGGAGAGGGGACTGCCGACGCAACGGCGGAGTTCCCTCCACCGCCAAAGGCGGGGGAGGGTTAGGGAGGGGGCAGCCGGTTTGCACGGAAGGAGGCAAACGGTTTCCTTGCACCAAGGCTTGCACCGCGCGGATCGGCCGCTATGGTCTGGTGCGTCGCCGCCACCCAAGATCCGAACAATGCCCGATTCCACCACCGACCGCGTCGCCTTCACCCACCGCGAGATCCTGCGCGTGTTCAGCGGCGTGGCGCTCGCCATGCTGATGGCCGCCATGGACCAGACCGTGGTGGCGACCGCGCTGCCCACCATGGGCGCCGACCTCGGCAGCCTGGAGAACCTGCCCTGGGTGGTCACCGCCTACATGCTGGCCTCCACCGCGACCACGCCGATCTACGGCAAGCTGAGCGACCTGTACGGCCGCAAGCGCATCCTGCAGATCGCCATCTGGCTGTTCCTGGCCGGCTCGCTGCTGTGCGGGCTGGCGCAGAGCATGACCCAGCTGATCGTCTTCCGCGGCCTGCAGGGGCTGGGCGGCGGCGGGCTGATGGCGCTGGCCTTCACCATCATCGGCGACGTGGTCGCCCCGCGCGAGCGCGGGCGCTACCAGGGCTACATCGGCGGCGTCTTCGCGCTGGCCAGCGTCGCCGGGCCGCTGCTCGGCGGGCTGTTCACCGAGAAGCTGTCCTGGCACTGGATCTTCTTCATCAACCTGCCGATCGGCGCGGCGGCGCTGGTGATGACCAACCGCGCGCTCGGCCGCCTGCCGACCGGCATCGCCCGGCCGCGGATCGACTACCTCGGCGCCATCCTGCTGATGGGCGCGGTGACCAGCCTGCTGTTCGTCGTCTCGCGCGGCGGCACCATGGTGCCGTGGACGTCGCCGGCGGTGCTCGGCCTGGGGGCCCTCGGCGTCGCCCTGCTGGCCGCCTTCGTCTGGCACGAGCGCCGGGTGGCGGAGCCGATCCTGCCCCTGCCGCTGTTCCGCATCCCGGTGTTCGCGGTGGCGACGCCGGTGGTCGCGGTCTCGGCGATGACGCTGTTCGCCGGCATCGTCTTCCTGCCGCTGCACCTGCAGCTGGTGCTCGGCACCGGCGCCACGGCGTCGGGCCTGCTGCTGCTGCCGCTGGTGTTCGGCATGACCTTCGGCGCCGTCGGCGGCGGCCGGCTGATCGCGCGCAGCGGGCGCTACAAGGTCTTCCCTATCGTCGGGCTTGGGCTGGCGGTGGCGATGTATCTGGTGCTGGGGCTGGTCGGCTCGGTGGCCGGCAACCCGCTGTGGTCGACCCTGGTGCTGGTGCCGCTGGGCGTCGGGCTGGGGCTGGTGATGCCGGTGATGACGGTGGCCGTGCAGAACGCGGTGGACCGCCGCGACCTGGGGGCCGCGACGGCGTCGGTGGGCTTCTTCCGCTCGCTGGGCGGCTCGGCCGGGGTGGCGCTGTTCGGCGCGGTGCTGACCTGGGACGTGTCCCGGCGCCTGAGCGGCGCCGGCCTGCCCGACCTGAACCCGCGCGACGTGCTGGAGCACGGCACCTCGGTGCTCGCCACGCTGCCCCCGGCGGCGCGGGATGCCGCGCTGCACGCCTTCGCCGGCGCCTTCGAGACGCTGTTCGTGCTGGCCGCGGCGCTGGGCTTGGTGTCGCTGGTGATGACGCTGTTCCTGGAGGAGCTGCCGCTGCGCTCCGCCAAGCCGGCGGAGGAGTAACGGGCTTTTGCCCCCTCCCCATCCCTCCCCCGCTTGCGCGGGAGAGGGGGCAGAGCGGCGGCAGTCCCCTCTCCCGCGCAAGCGGGGGAGGGTTAGGGAGGGGGCAGCCGTCGCCTAACCCCGCGACGTGCGCGATCCGATGTTCGTCGGCGCCGTCCCGGCGCGGATCAGCGCGGCGGGCTCGCCGATGGTCTGGGCGAGGAACTGCGCCAAGTCGTCGTCCGACCAGGCCTTGGCCTGCGCGTTCTTCTGCACCAGGTACGGCGCCCGCGCCTGCGCCATCCACAGCGCGACGCGGCGGCTGAGCGGACCGCGCAGCTCGATGCCGGACCAGGGGGCGATCATCCGGTGGTCCTCGGTGACGCGCAGGCGGAGCTGCGCCAGCCCGAGGTCGGGGCGCAGCGCCTCGCCCTCCTCGGCGTCCCAGGCGTGCGCGGTCTCCGGATAGACGCGGACATTGACCGGCGAGCCGCCGCGCCGCAGGTCGGCGGCGATGTCGCGCGAGCGGCGGATGGATACCGCCTCGTCCACCTCGCCCAGCAGCAGCAGCACCGGCGCGCCGGTGGTCTCGCTGCGGTCGAAGCGCGGCGCCGGGCAGCCGTAGTAGGAGACGTGCGCGGCGAACTGCAGCCCGTCCAGCACGTAGAGGTCGCGCAGTTGCCGGTACGCCGCCATCACCGCCGCCGTACCGCCGTAGCCGAAGCCCAGCGCCGCCACCCGCGCCGGATCGACGCGCGGGTGCCCGGCCAGCTGCCGCAGCGCGGCGAAGGCGTCGGCGAGCACCGCCGCCTCACTGACCCGCGCCAGCCGCCGCGCCGCGTCCGGCGTGCGGCAGCCGCGCCGCACGAAGGGATCGAGCACCATCGCCACGTAGCCGCGCCGCGCCAGCTGTTCGGCGTAGGCGAACTCGTGCCCCGGCTTCGGCCCGTCGAGGTCGGGCAGCAGCACCACCGCCGGCAGGACGCGGGTGGCGCTGGGGCCGAACGGCTCGAACAGGTAGCCCAGCCCCTCCGCCTCCCGCCGCCGCGCGCGCGGGCGCAGCACGTCGGTCAGGACACAGGGCGAAAAGCTGGGAAAGGTCACCGGGCGCATGGCAGGAACCCTCGTGTCTGGGCCAAGTGGGGAACCCCGCAAAGGCGATCTGGTTCCGCCCCGCGGCGACGGTCTCCATTTCCCCTCGCGGTAGCATGATACGCCGCGCGGAACCGCGCCGCCGCCTAGACTGTTGGGCAGGTCACCCTGTCCGATTTCGGGAGTATCCGGCGATGCGGTGGCCCCTGGGCGCGCTGCTGCTGGGGTCCGCGCTGTGTTCGGCATCGCCCGCCCCAGCGGCCGAGCCGCAGAGCGCGGCGCTGCCCACCGCGGCTTTGCCGCCGCTGGCGCTGGCCGGCTGCGCGGCGCGGCGGTTCCTGCTGTTCCCGGTGTACGACCTGCGCCTCTACCTGCCGCGGCGCCCGGCCAGCGAGGCGGTCGCCTTCGATCCCGCGATCCCCAAGATGGTGGAACTGACCGTCACCTATCCCGGCAACGTGCCCGGCAGCATGCCCGGCTCCTGGCGCGCGCGGTTCGAAGAGCGGCGGGTGGCCCCGGCGCTGATCGCCGACCTCGACCGCCTGTACCAGAACCTCAAGGGCGGCGACGTGCTGGCCATCGAGTACCGGCCCGGGCGCGGCTCGGCGGTGCGGCTGAACGCGGTGATGCAGACGCTCGACCCCGGCCCGGCGCTGATCGAGGCGCTGCTCGACATCTGGATGGGGCCGCGCGCGCTGAACCCCGAGATCCGCGCACAGCTGCTGAGCGGCCGCTGCTGAGGACCTTTTGCAGGACTCCAAACGTTTCCCCCTCCGTTCGGACGTATGGGAAGGGAGACGATCCGGTGAAAGAGTTCTTCAACAAGGCCGCGCTGTGGACCTCGCGCCAGGCTGGCCGCGTGTCGACCTTCATGGTCGCCGTGCTGGTGATCATCGCGTGGGCGGTCAGCGGGCCGATGTTCCACTTCTCCGACACATGGCAGCTGGTGATCAACACCGGCACGACCATCGTCACCTTCCTGATGGTGTTCCTCATCCAGAACACCCAGAACCGCGACACCCAGGCCATCCAGATCAAGCTGGACGAGCTGATCCGCGTCACCAACGAGGCGCGCAACGGCCTCATCAACCTGGAGGACGCCTCCGAGGACAAACTCCAGGAGGTCAAGGAAGAGTTCGCCAAGGTGAAGGAGGAGGCCATCGACGAACGCCTGGAGGACGTCGAGGAGGAGCTCGACCAGTCCCAGGAGGAGATCGCCCACGTCAAGCGCGGCCTGGAGGAGGTGCGGCGCAAGGCCGGGTGAGGGTCACCCCCTCTCTGCGTCAGGGGAGCGAAGAACTCATGTCACCGTCATCCCCGCCTTCGCGGGGATGACGGTATGAAGGGTTGCCTGCGCGCCGAAGTCACTGCCCCCTGCCCCGCCTCACGTCTTGTCGGGGAAGTGCCGCCCTTGCCCCAGCTTGTCCTCGATGTAGAGCATGTTGACCATCACCATGGCGACCACCGCCAGCGGCGTCGCGAGGAACATGCCGAGCAGCCCGCCGAGCAGCCCGCCGCAGGCGATGGCGCCGATGGTGACGACCGGCGGCAGGTCGACCACGCGCTTCTGCATCAGCGGCTGGATAAGGTGCCCCTCCAGCTGCTGCACCAGCAGGTATAGCCCGGCCACCCACAGCGCGAGGTCCGGCGACTGGGCGAAGGCGATCAGCACCGCCGGCGCGGCGGCGAGGATCGGGCCGAGGAACGGGATGAACTCCAGGATCGCCGCCAGCACGCCCAGCGCCGCTACCGCCGGCACGCCCAGCGCCCACAGCCCCGCCGCCGTCAGCAGCCCGACGATGGCCATGGACAGGAACTGCCCGATCAGCCACTTCCACAGCGCCTCGCCGGTGACGTCGAGCACCTGGAGGGCACGGGCGTGCCCGGCCGGCGGCACCAGCAACACCAAGCCGCGGCGGTAGAGATCCGGCGCCGCCGCCATGTAGATCGCCGCGAACACCACCACGACCAGGTCGCCGACCGCGAACGCCACGTTGGCCGCCACCGGCCGCAGGCGGGACAGCCAGCTTGCCGGATCGCCCTGGCGCGCCAGCTCCTCGCGCAGCTGCGGCGGCAGCCGCTCGATGGCCGTGCCGATCTGGCCGGAGAACTGGTCGTACTGCGCCACCACCTCGGCGCCGATGAACCAGCCGCCGACCGCCAGCACCGCCACCAGCCCGGCCAGCACCAGCGCGAACGCCACGCCGTGCCGCACCCCGGTCCAGCCGCGCACCGCGCGGGTCATGCGGGTCAGCAGGATGGCGAACAGCGCCGCCGCGAAGATCAGCAGCAGCGCCTCCGCCACCCGCATCGTCAGGTAGGCGAGCACCGCCACCCCGGCGACGATCAGCACCTTCCAGGTGAACAGCTTGAGGTCCGCCTGCACGACGCGGCGGCCGGAGTCCGCCCCTGCGCCGCGTTCCACCTGCGCCATCGCCTCGGCCGCGCGCCGGTTGCCGTCCATGCCCCCTCCTTGCCGTCCGTTGCCGCGGAAACGGCGGAAGCGGGCTCCGGGGTCCGCCGCGGCGCCCTCAAACCTTCGGCCTAGCCCGAATTTCGGTTTTGCGGGCGGGGGGCGCCACGCCCATATCCACGGGTGACGCCAAGGAGTCATTCTCGCTGATGTCGAACTGAAGCCCGCCGTAACGGCGGGCTTTTCTTTTGAGGGGGCAAACGAACCATGCATACGCCCGATGCATCCCCGTCTACGCCCTAGGCCCTCCGCCCGCCCTGCCCTTCGGCCGCTTGCCCGCGCCGGGTGTGCTGCGCACATCCCTTTTACGAGATACGGGGAGGCGACGGGGATGCACTACGAAGTCGTCTGCAGCGTGGTCCGCACCGCGGAAGACCGCGACGACGACACGCGACGCGCGCTGATGGAGGCCGTGGCCGCCTTCGAGCGGATGGTGCGCCGGCGCGGGCTGGCGGCGGTGGTCCAGGTGCGCGACGTGCACGGCGGCCACACCCTGCACGAGGCCGTCCATCCCGGCGGCTTCTCGGCCCCCCCTCCCACATCGGAAGGGGGGCTGGCGTAGCGGGCGGTTACGCCCAGTTGTCGTCGCCGCCGACGTCGGCGTCGTCGACGGTGTAGTCGGAATTGTCCGGCTCGTAGGCCGTCTCCTGGTAACCGGTCTGCTGGGCCGCCGGCGGCAGGAAGCCGGTGTCGTTGTTGAGCACCGGGTCGCCGGTGTCCGCCGGGGTGTGGCTGACCGGCGCCTGGTGGGCGGCGTCGGCCGCGCCGAACGGGCTGCCGCTGCCGTGCAGCAGCGAGGAGATGGCGCTGGCCGCCAGCATGCCGCCGGCCACGCCGGCCGCCGTCTGCATGGCGCCGCCCATGAAGCTGCCGCGCCCCGGCTGCGGCGGGTAGCCGCCGGCGCCCGGATAGCCCGGCTGCGGATAAGCGCCCTGCTGCGGATAGCCGGCCTGCTGCGGGAATCCGGCGGGCGCACCGCCCCACGGGCCCGGCCGCGGGCCGCCCTGCGGCGGGTAGGCGGGCTGCGCCGGCGCGGCGCCCCACGGGCCGGACGGGGCGGGCTGCGGGGCCGGGCGCGGCTCCTCGCGGCGGCCGAGGCCGAGCGCGTTGCCCAGGAAGCTGCCGACGCCGCCACCGCCGGAGGGGGCCTTGGCGCGCTCCTGCGCGTCCTTGAGCTGGCGCTCCAGATCCTCGATGCGCTGCTGCGCCGCGCTCAGCGCGTGCTGCTGCACCAGCAGCGACTGCGCCATGTAGTAGGGGGCGGCGGGCTGCGCCTGGACAACCTCGCGGATGTGGCGCTCCGCGTCCGCATCGCGCGGCTGGCCCTCGGCCTGCCGCAGGCGCTGGAACAGGTCGTCGAGCAGGTTGCGTTCCTCAGGCGTCATCGTTCCATTCTCCTTGGTGCCCATTCCTTTTAGGGCGGTTGAGCCTCCGCGCCCCACATGTGGCCCCGCCGGCCCCCTCCGTTCAAGAGGGTCAGGAACGGCTTCGCGGTGCGGCGTGTTGAAGGGGCGCCATGCCACGCACCTCCACCACGCCGCCGTTCCAGCGCCTGTACCTGCACCGCACCGGCACGCGCCTGCTCGGCCCCGGCGGAGCGGTGCGCTCCGACCGTCTGCTCGATCCCGCGCCCTCGGCCGAGGAGCTGCTGCACCAGCAGGCCGTGCTGACCGACATGGGCCGGCTGGCGCTGCTGGAATCCGACCTCGACCGGCTGCTCGGCGAGGCGTGCCGCCTGTGCGCCGAGGGCACGCGGGTGCCCTACGCCAAGCTGCTGGAGCTGCTGCCCGCCGAGGGCCAGCTGGTGGTGCGCGCCGGCGTGGGGTGGAGCCCGCGCGTCTACGGCCGGGTGCGCGCCGCCGCCGACCTCGACAACCCCTGCGGCCGGGCCCTGCGCGAGGAGCGGCCGATCGTCGACGTGGACGTGCGGCGCGGCGGCCAGGGCTACCACCTGCCGCCGATCTACGACGAGTACGGCATCGTCTCGACCATCAACGTCGCCGTCATGACCGACGAGGGGCCGTTCGGCGTGCTGGAGATCGACGTGGAGGAGACGCGCGCCTTCACCGTCACCGACGTGACCTTCATGACCGCCTTCGCCAACACGCTGGGCGACGCCATCACCCGTATCCGCCGCACGGCCGCCGCCGCCGCCACGCTGGCCGAGGCCGCCGCGCGCACCGCGACGGTCCGCACGCTGTCCGCCACCGTCGATGCCGCCAACGCCGCGGGCGCGCACCTCCGCCTGGTGGTGGCGCCGCGCCTGCCGGACGGGGGCGAGGCGGACGTCGTCGCGGTGACCGCGGAGCCCTACGCGCCCGAGACCCGCTCGGCGGAGCTGGTGGTGGCCTTCCGCCCCGATGCGCTGCCGCCCCTGCCGGCGCGCGAGGCGCTGCTGCTCGACCCGGTGCGGAAGGGCGGCGAGCTGCGGCGCGGTGGACAGGCGGAGGCGGTGGGGGAGAGCGTGGCGTTCGCGAGCCTGGGTGTGACGCTGCCGGTGGAGACGTTCTTCGGCTGAAGCAAAGCCCCTCTCCCTTGACGGGAGAGGCGTTTCACACTCCGACGCCCCCGCCGAACAGCGCCGCCAGCGCCTCGTCCACGCCCTCCACCCAGACGAAGCGCAGCGAGTCCCGCACCGCCGCCGGGATCGCCTCGAGGTCCTTGCGGTTGCGCCCCGGCAGCACGACGGTGCGGATCCCCGCCCGGTGCGCCGCGACCACCTTGTCCTTCACCCCGCCGACCGGCAGCACGAGGCCGCGCAGGCTGATCTCGCCGGTCATCGCGGTGTCCGGCGCGACGGCGCGCCCAGTCAGCAGCGACACCAGCGCCGCCGCCATCGCCAGCCCGGCCGAGGGACCGTCCTTCGGGATGGCGCCGGCCGGCACGTGCAGGTGCAGGTCGGTGGCGGCGAAGGCGCCGGCGTCCAGCCCCAGTTCCCGCCAGCGCGTCTTGACGAGGCTGAGCGCCGCCTGCGCGCTCTCCTTCATCACCTCGCCGAGCTGCCCGGTGAGGATCAGCCGGCCGGAGCCCGGAAAGCGCGCCGCCTCGATGAACAGGATGTCGCCGCCGGCCGGCGTCCAGGCCAAGGCGGTGACCACCCCCGCCACGCCGGCGCGCAGCGCCACCTCGTTCTCGACCGTGGGCGGGCCGAGGATGGCCGCCACCTCCGCCGCGCCGATGCGGATCGCCCGGGCCTCTCCCTCGGCGATGCGCACGGCCGCATAGCGGCAGACGGCGGCGATGCGGCGTTCCAGCTCGCGGTTGCCGGCCTCGCGGGTGTGGTCGCGGATGAGCACGCGCAGCGCGTCGTCGCCAACCTCCAACCGCTCCGCCGTCAGGCCGTGCGCAGCGAGCTGGCGCGGAGCCAAGTGGCGGCGGGCGATCTCCAGCTTCTCGTCCTCGGTGTAACCCGAGAGCTCGATCACCTCCAGCCGGTCACGCAGCGCCGCCGGGATGGCGTCCACCACGTTGGCGGTGGCGATGAACAGCACCCGCGACAGGTCCACCGGCACGTCCAGGTAGGCGTCGCGGAACGCCGCGTTCTGCTCGGGGTCGAGCACCTCCAGCAGCGCCGCCGCCGGATCGCCGCGCCCGCCGTGCCCCAGCTTGTCCACCTCGTCCAGCATCATCACGCAGTCGCGCGTGCCGGCGCGGCGCAGGCCCTGCACGACGCTGCCGGGCAGCGCGCCGACATAGGTGCGGCGGTGGCCGCGGATCTCCGCCTCGTCGTGGACGCCGCCCAGCGCGACGCGCGCGAAGGCGCGCCCGGTCGCCCGCGCGATGGACTGCCCCAGCGAGGTCTTCCCCACCCCCGGCGGCCCGGCGAGGCAGAGGATCGGACCGCGCCCGCGCGGGTTCAGCGCGCGCACCGCCAGGAACTCCAGGATGCGGCGCTTCACCGCCTCCACCCCGAAATGCTCGGCGTCGAGGACGCCGCGCGCCGCCGCCAGGTCGATGGCCGGCTCCGCCCCGCCGCGCCACGGCAGCTCGACCAGCCAGTCCAGGTAGCCGCGCACCATGGAGTGCTCGGCCGCCAGCTCGGGGATGCGCTCCAGCCGCTTCAGCTCGCGCCGGGCCTGGGCGTGCACCTCCGGCGGCATGCCGGCCGCCTCGATGGCGGCGGCGAGTTCGACGGTTTCCGCCGGCACCGGCTCATCGTCCTCATCCATATCGAGGGCGGCACGCAGGCCGCGCGACAGGCGCAGCACGGCGATGCGGTCGGCCAGCTGGTCCGTCACCCGCTGCAGCCGCGCCACGAGGCCTTCGGTCTCCAGGATCGCCTGCTTCTCGGCCGGGCGCAGGTCCATGAAGCTGGCGGTGAGGTCGGCCAGCTCGCCGGGTGAGTCCAGCGTGCGCACCGCCGCCAGCAGCTCCTGCGGCGCCTGCGGCAGCAGGTGCAGCGCCTCCAGCGCGCGCTCGCGCAGGTGCGCGGCCAGCAGCCGCAACTCGGGCGTGTCGGCGTCGGCCTCGGCGAGCGGGTCCACGCGCGCCGCCAGGAACGGCCCGTCCTCCATCCAGCCGGCGACACGGACGCGGTGCAGCCCCTGGCAGACGATGTGGTGCTGGCCGTCCTCGGTGGTGACGTAGCGCAGCACCGTCGCCGCCGTCCCC
Source organism: Azospirillum sp. (assembly GCF_050789165.1). Classification (NCBI taxonomy): domain Bacteria; kingdom Pseudomonadati; phylum Pseudomonadota; class Alphaproteobacteria; order Rhodospirillales; family Azospirillaceae; genus Azospirillum; species Azospirillum sp. The sequence goes on along the minus strand of NZ_JBOZRT010000110.1, from coordinate 11,063 downwards.
ATGCCGTGCAGGTCGGCGGGGCCCGGCTCCTCGGCCGCCGGGTTGCGCTGGAGCACGATGCCGAGCGGCCGGCCGGCGCGCATCGCCGCCTGCGCCGCCGCGACCGAGCGAGCGCGCATCACCGTCACCGGCGCCACCACGCCCGGGAACAGAACGAACGTGCGCACCGCGACGATGGGAAGCGGCTCGTCCATTCAGCCGGCCCGCGTCAGCGACAGCACGAGGCAGCCGGCGACCAGCTCCTGCCGCGCCACCGCGTAGGCGCCGGGCGGCAGCGCGACGCGCCGCTCGAACCGGCCGTGCGGCACCTCCAACCGGTGGATGGTGCCGGCGCGGACACCGGGCGGCGTGCGCTCCCCGGCGACGCGCAGGACGCCGTCGACGATGTCGACCTCCAGCGCGCCGGGCTCGACGCCGGGCAGCGCCGCGACGACGGTGAGGGCGTCGCCGTCCTCGAAGACGTCCACCGGCGGCGCCCAGGACGGCCGCGCCCCGCCGCCGCGCGCCGGGCGGAAGAACTGGCGGTGCAGGCGCTCGGCGCGGTCGAGCAGCTCGACCGCCTCCGCCCACATCCAGGTGCTGGGATCGATGCTCTGGCCCAAAACGCCCTCCGCTCAGATGCCGCCGCTGTTGCGGCCGGACGGGTGCAGGAGGTCCTCCGGGCCGATGTCCCCGGCGTCGGCCAGGACACGGGCGCGGCGGTCCCGGGCCAGACGGTCCTCGTCCTGCAGTTCCCGGCGCGCCTGCTCCCAATGCGCCTCGTGGCGCCCGTCCGGGCAACCCTCGCGTTCCCAGATCGCGTAGGCGCGGTCGCGGATGCGGTCTTCGTCCATGGCGCTCTCCCCCGGGGCCGGACGGCACGCGCCCGCCGGCCGCAGTGAGAACAACCGAAGGTGGCTTCCGGTCCCGCGGTTCCGTCAGGCTACCGCCACCGCGCCGGAACGACGCCGCCGGGGGGCCTGTTGGGAAGGGACACCGCCCCACCCGTCCCCCCACCCGTCCGCGGAGGATCCGCCATGGCCGTCCACCTGAAGCCCATCAACGAGCAGGTCATCGTCATCACCGGTGCGTCGAGCGGCATCGGCCTGGTCACCGCCCGCATGGCCGCCGAGCAGGGCGCGCGCGTGGTGCTCGCCGCGCGCGACCGCGACGCGCTCGGCAACGTGTGCGAGGAGATCCGCCGGCACGGCGGCACCGCCGTGCACGCGGTGGCCGACGTGGCGGACGAGGAGGCCATGCGCCGCGTCGCCGACCTGGCGGTGCAGAGCTTCGGCGGCATCGACACCTGGGTGAACAACGCCGGCGTGTCGATCTACGGCCGCCTCGAGGAGGTCTCGATGGAGGACCACCGCCGCCTGTTCGAGACCAACTACTGGGGCGTGGTGATCGGCTCGCGCCTCGCCGCGCAGCACCTGCGCCGGAGCGGCGGCGCGCTGATCAACGTCGGCAGCGTGGTGTCGGAGCGCGCGATCCCGCTCCAGGGCGCCTACTCCGCCACCAAGCACGCCGTGAAGGCGTTCACCGACGCGCTGCGCATGGAGTTGGAGGCGGATGGCGCCCCGATCTCCGTCACGCTCATCAAGCCGGCGTCCATCGACACCGGCTTCGAGGAGCACGCCAGGAACTACATGGACCAGGAGCCCACCGTGCCGCAGCCGGTCTACGCGCCGGAACTTGTGGCGCAGGCCATCCTGCACGCCGCCCAGCACCCGGTGCGCGACCTGTTCGTCGGTGGCGGCGGCAAGGGCTTCCAGTGGGGCGAGCGCTACGCGCCGCGGGTGACCGACTACATGATGGAGCGCATGCTGTTCCGCGGCCAGCAGTACGGCCCGCGCCAGCGCGACCGCGACAGCCTGTACGAGCCCTACAACAACGGCCACGCCAGCTCTGGCCGGCACGGCTTCGTGCGGCACACCAGCCTGTACACCAGCGCCGAGCTGCACCCCTGGACGACGGCCGCGCTGGTCGCCGGGCTGGGCGCGCTGGCCTTCGCCGCCTATTCCGGGCGGATGCCGGGCGGTGGACGGCGCCGCCAGGAGGCCCGCCGCCGCATGCGCGCGGCCGGGCTCGCCACCGCGGACACCGAAGGCATGGAGATCGGCCACAACGCCAAGCCCGCCGGCGAGGCGGCGCACGAGGGGCATGTGCGGTTCCCGCAGTAACGCTGTCTAGCCCCTCCCCCCTTGAGGGGGAGGGGTTGGGGAGAGGGGCTCTGGTCCCAAATACACATTGGTTTACCGTTTTGCGGTCTTCGCCTCGGCGCGATCCCGTGGCATCATGGCGTGGACAACAGGCACGCTCGCCGGGCGACGGTCCCGGCCAAGACGTCCGGGCCGAACCCGAGGGAGGCACACGCAACCATGTCGCTCAAGCATATCCTGGTCCATCTGGACTCCAGCCCGCACACCGAGGCGCGCATCGAGGCGGGCATCGCCCTGGCCAAGGTGCACGGCGCCTTCCTGCGGGGGCTGTTCGCCCAGCCGGACCGGCAGGCCACCAGCGTGATCGCACGCCGCACCAGCGACCATCTGGCCCAGTCGGCGATGCGCAGCGAGGCGCTGTTCCGCGCCAAGACGCAGGAGGCCGGCGTCACCGCCGACTGGCACGCGCTGGCGCACGGCGAGTACAACCACGTCATCCGCGAGACCATCATCTGGTCGCGCTTCGCCGACCTGACGATCTTCGGCCAGTACGACCGCGACAGTTCCGAAGGCACCGCGCCGGAGGAACTGGCGGAGCAGGTGGTGCTGAACTCCGGCCGCCCGGTGCTGGTGATCCCCTTCGCCGGCCATTTCCCGGTGATCGGCAAGCGCGCCGTGATCGCCTGGAACGCCGAGCGCGAGGCCGCCCGCGCGGTGGCCGATTCCATGCCGCTGCTGCAGGCCGCCAGCGAGGTGACGGTGATCACCGTGCTGACCCAGGCGACCGCCGGCCACCCGGCCGACACGCCGCGCATCGGCCTGATGGAGCACCTGCGCCTGCACGGCATCAAGGCGGAGGCGTCGAACTTCGCGGTGAACGACATCGGCGCCATGGACGCGCTGCTGGCCCAGGCCATCGACCGCGGCGCCGACCTGCTGGTGATGGGCGCGCATGGCCATTACGGCTTCCCGTACCTGCACCGCGGCAGCGGCACGCGCCATGTGCTGCGCACCGCGCCCATGCCGGTCCTGCTGTCGCATTGAGAAAAAAGCCCCTCTCCCTTGATGGGAGAGGGGTTGGGGAGAGGGTGGCAGAACGTAACTTGCGGGCTTCGCCCGCGCCCCCTCTCCCCACCCCCTCCCCCGCAAGGGGGGAGGGGTTTATGGCTTTACCGCCCCCGCCACAGCTCAGCGGCCAGGGCCTCGGCCTGTTCCTGCGTCTCGGCCTTGCCCAGCAGCTTCAGCGCCACCGCCGCCGTGGCGACCACCACGCCGCGGCCTTCCTCGTCGTCCGAGGTGCCGTCCCACAGCGCCTTCAGCCGCGCCACGTCCAGTTCCTCGTCGTGGCGGACCGTCGTGGTGGCGGCCATCGGCGCCCAGAGGTCGGTGCCCAGGTCGCCGTCGCGGATGGTCCGCACCTCGGTCGGCTTCTCCGGCCGGCGTTCGGCCTCGCCGCCCTCGCCCTTGAACACCGCAAGACGCGGCTGGCCGAGGATGGCCGCCGCCTTCTGGTGGGCGTCGCGGTAGGGCGGGTGCGCCACGCCGACCATCTGGCACGGCGCCCCCAGCGGGTTCAGCATGCGCGACACCGTGTGCACCGGGTTGCGCAGGCCCAGCAGCGGCTTCAGCCCCATGATCGCGTGCAGCTTGGGCGCCATCGCGGCCAGCGGCAGGTAGGCGAAGCGGTTGGCGCGCAGCTGCGCCGCCGCCTCGTCCATCGAGCCGGCGACCGGCACCCCCAGCGCCTCCAGGGCGCCGCCGCTGAACAGCCGGCCCGCCGTGTGCCCGTCGGTGCCGTGCATGAACACCGTCACCCCGCTGCGCGCCAGCAGCAGCGCCGACAGCAGGAACCACGGCAGCCGCCGCGACTTGCCGGCGTAGGACGGCCAGTCCAGGTCCACCGCCGGAACGTCGGCGGGGATCGCCACCGCCGTGCGGGCGGCGCGGGCGAAGCCGGCCAGTTCCTCCGGAGTCTCGGTCTTGACGCGGATCAGGCAGAGGAAGGCGCCGAGCTGAATCGGCTCCACCTCGTCGCGCAGGATCATCGAGACGGCGTCGAACGTCTCCTGCTCGGTCAGGGAGCGCGACAGCGTCGGCCCCTTGCCGAGAATGCGGACGTATTGGGCGAAGGGATGCTCGGCCGCCATCGACTCAGCGCGCCCCGGCGAGACGCGCCCGCGCCATCTGGTAGATGCCGGTCGACCGCGCGCCCGAGCGGCAGTGCGCGACTATCGGCCCCTGCGCGTCCTTCAGCACCGCGACCATCTGGTCCACCGCCTGCGCGGTCGGGCCCTCGCGGCCCACGGGGATGTAGTGGTAGGCCATGCCGTGCTTCGCCGCCACCTCGGCCGCGTGGCCGGCGGTGGGCTGGCCGGGCTCCTCGCCGTCCGGGCGGTTGTTGACGATCACCTTGACGCCCTGGCGCGCCAGCTCGGCGAGATCCTCGTCGTAAAGCTGGCCGGCGGCGTACACCCCGTCGGCGATCTGGCTCAGAGTCGGCATGATCACTCCCTCTCGTGATGGGCGCCGCCCGGGCGGCACCCGATTGCAATAGCACACCCGGCACGCCGCGGCGCAGCCCGAATGCGGTTATTTAGAACATGCTTATATACACTCCATGGACCCGCTCGCCAAGGGCGGCGGCGGGCGCTACCTTGCAGAGATTAGGTTCCGCCCGGGAAAAGCCATGCCCTCCGCCGCCCTTCCACCCACCGGCCCCGACGCCGCGCTGCTGCTGTTCGGCCACGGCACCTCGGACGGCAGCGGTTCCGCCATCGCCGACGCGCTGGCGGCGGAGATCCGCGCGGCCGGCGTGTTCGGCGCGGTGGCGACCTCCTTCGCGCTGCAGCCCCCCTCTCCCGCCGCGGCGCTGGCCGCGCTGCCGCAGGCACGGGTGGCGGTGGTGCCGCTGCTGGCGACCGAGGGCGGCGTAGCGACCATGGTGCTGCCGCGCCTGCTGGCGGAGTCCGGCGACACCACCCGCCTCATCGTGCTGCCGCCCATCGGCCTGGACGCGGAGATCCGGGGCATCGCCGCGGAGATCGCCGACCGCGCCATCGCCGACGCCGGCCTGGACCCGCGGCGGGTGGCCGTCCTGGTCGCCGGCCATGGCAGCACGCGGCGCAACGCGTCGGAACGCGCCACCGGGGCGCTGGCGGCGGCGCTGGCGGCCATGGGGCGCTACGGCGAGGTCGGCGCCATCTACCTGGAACAGCCGCCGCTCGCCTGCGACTGGCGCGCGGTGACGGACGCCCGCGACGTGGTGGTGGTGCCGCTGTTCGTCTCCGGCGGGCGGCACGAGGAATCCGATCTGCCGGAGCTGCTGCGCAGCAAGGCCACGCCGGTGGACGGCACGCCGATGCCGGACGGGCGGCGGCTGTGGCTCACCCCCGCCATCGGCCGGCACCCGGCGATGGCCGGCCTGATCCTGCGCCGCGCGGTGGCGGCGCTCGGCATAGAGAACACCGAAGAACGGAGGGAAACCGGACCATGATCGACCTGCACTACTGGCCGACGCCGAACGGGCACAAGATCACCATGTTCCTGGAAGAGGCCGGGCTGGAGTACCGGATCTTCCCGGTGGACATCACCAAGGGCGAGCAGTTCCGGCCCGAGTTCCTGGCCATCGCCCCAAACAACCGCATGCCCGCCATCGTCGACCACGCGCCGGCCGACGGCGGCGCGCCGGTGTCGGTGTTCGAATCCGGCGCCATCCTGATGTATCTGGCGGAAAAGACCGGGCGCTTCCTGCCCGCAGACCTGCGCGGCCGCGCGGCGACGCTGGAGTGGCTGTTCTGGCAGGTCGGCGGGCTGGGGCCGATGGCCGGGCAGAACCATCACTTCGCGCTCTACGCGCCGGAGAAGATCCCCTACGCCATCGACCGCTACGTCAAGGAGACCAACCGCCTGTACGGCGTGCTCGACCGCCGGCTGGAGGGCCGCGCCTTCGTGGCGGGGGACGACTACACCATCGCCGACATGGCGTCCTATCCCTGGATCGTGCCGCACAAGCGCCAGGGCCAGGACCTCGGCGACTTCCCGAACCTGAAGCGCTGGTTCGAGGCGATCAAGGAGCGCCCGGCGACCGTGCGCGCCTACGAGAAGGGCAAGCCCTGGGAACGCACCCTGCCGATCCCCGAGGAAAGCCGCGGCATCCTGTTCGGCCAAACGGCGGCGAACACGAAGCGGGAGTGAGGGCGCCTTTCAGCCCCTCTCCCCTTGCGGGAGAGGGGCTCATGCAGCTACGAATTCGTCACCATCCCCAGGTTCATCATCCGCTCGTACAGCGAGGCGCGGGAGATGCCGAGCAGCTTGGCCGCCTTCGCCTTGACGCCGCCGGCCTCGGCCAGCGCGCGGGCGATGGCGACGCGCTCGGTCTGCATCATCACCTCGGACAGCGGGCGCACGCCGGCGAAGGGCGCCACCGGCTCGACCACCTCCTCCGCACCGAGCGGCAGCACGGCGGCGACGTGCTCGGCGGTCACTGTGGAATCGTCGGTCATGGCGACCACGCGCTCCAGCACGTTGTACAGTTCGCGCACGTTGCCCGGCCAGTCGTAGGCGCGCAGCGCGTTGACCGCCGACGGCGCCAGCTCGCGCGGCGGAACGCCGTGCTGCAGCGACAGCCGGTCGAGGATGCTGTCGGCGATGCTCTCGATGTCCACGGTGCGGGCGCGCAGCGGCGGCAGGGTGATCGGCACGACGTTCAGGCGGTAGTAGAGGTCGGCGCGGAACTGCTTCTCGCGCACCATGGCGGCGAGGTCGCGGCTGGTCGCCGCGATGATCCGCACGTCCACCCGCACCACCTTGTTGGAGCCGATCGGCTCCACCTCGCGCTCCTGCAGCACGCGCAGCAGCTTGGCCTGCAAGGGCAGCGGCATGTCGCCGATCTCGTCCAGGAACAGCGTGCCGCCGTTGGCCAGCTGGAACTTGCCCTCGCGCAGCCGGCGGTCGGCGCCGGTGTAGGCGCCGGGTGCCACGCCGAAGAACTCCGCCTCCAGCAGGTTCTCCGGGATCGCCGCGACGTTCAGGCCGACGAAGGGCTTGTCGGCGCGTGGGGACGAGGCGTGGATGGCCTGGGCCAGCAGCTCCTTGCCGGTGCCGGTCTCGCCCAGCAGCAGCACCGTCGAGTCCAGCTGGGCGGCGCGGCGGCCCATGCGCTTGATCTCGCGCACCGATTCCGACACGCCGAGCAGCTGCGAGAACGAGTACTTGGCCCGGCGCTCCTGCGCCAGCTCGTGCTGGGTGCGGACCAGCTCCTCCTGGAGCTTCTGGTACTTGGAGAACAGCGGCTTCAGGTGCTCGGCGCGGTCGTACAGCGCGAAGCCGATGGCGCCGATCACGTCGCCGGCCTCCGAGCGCAGCGGCAGCCGCGTGACCACCAGGTTGCGGTCCCCGGTCTCCATGATGTCGAGCAGGATCGGCTTGCCGCTCTCGACGACGCGGCGCATCAGGCTCTTGGGGATGACCTCCTCGACCGGCAGGCCCAGCACCTCGCCGGTGATGCCGAGCAGCGCCTTGTACTTGTCGTCGATCCAGGCGACGCGCGCGCTGCGGTCGACGGTGATGCAGCCGACGCACATGTCGGCCAGCTGCTCGAACAGCGTCTGGTACGCCCGCTCGCGGAGCGCCTCGTGATCGAGGGTGTCGCTCACCCCATCCTCCCCAGGACCGACGGCTTTGCGCGCCGTCCGGTCATCGTTTGAACATGATGCTCTGCGCACACATCCGGCGGACAGGCCGTCCAACCGCGCAACCATTATAGGCGGGAAGGATAAGGATACGCGACCTATGCTTTTGGGAGGGTTGACGGGACTCCTCACCCCCTCCCCTCACCGGCGTACCGCGCCGCCACCTCGCGCCAGTCGCGTGGACGCCCGGCCGCGGCCGGCGGTTCGTCGGCGTGCGCGAAGGCCAGCGCCTCGTCGCGCGTCTCGAACACGCCCGGGCTGACGCCGCGGCCGCGCAGCGCGTCGCCGATCTTCATGCGCAGGAAGGCGCTGGTGGTGTAGCGGCTGACCCGGTTGTAGTAGACCTGCACCAGCACCTGCACCATGCCGGCGTACTCGTCCAGCAGGTCCTCCTCGATGCGGAAGCCGTCGTAGTTGACGACCACGTCCAGCTTCTTGCCCGCCGCCTCGCAGCGGCGCACCGCGACCTCGAAGATCTCGGCGATCTCGCGGGTCTCGCGGACGTGCAGGTTCTCGAAGTTGACGAACATCAGGTCGCGTTCGCGGTCGTGGACGAAGCGCTCCTCCAGCGTCAGCTCGACCAGCCGCTCCTTCAGGCCCATGATCTCCGGGCGGAATATCTCCAGCCGCATCGGGCGGGGGTCGCGCACGATGGGGCGGAAGTCCATGTGGGCGAGGATGTCGCGCTCCACGTCGATGCCCGGCGCCACCTCGACCAGCTCCAGCCCCTCCTTGCGCAGCGCGAAGACGCAGCGCTCGGTGACGTAGGTGACCGGCCGCTCCAGCTCCGCCGCGTAGGGACCGGAGAAGGTGACCTGCTCAACCGCCCGGATGAACTTGCGGCTGTCGCCCTCGCGCACGATGCGCAGCCGGCCGAACTCCACCGCCACCTCCAGCCCGCCGGCGGTGAAGGTGCCGGCGAACACCAGCCGCCGCGCGTTCTGCGAGATGTTGATGAAGCCGCCCGCCCCCGCCAGCTTGCGCCCGAAGCGGCTGACGTTGACGTTGCCGGCCGCGTCCACCTGCGCGAGCCCCAGGCACGCGAGGTCCAGGCCGCCGCCGTCGTAGAAGTCGAACTGCTGGTTCTGCTCGATGATCGCCTCGGCGTTGACGGCGGAGCCGAAGTTCAGCCCGCTGGCCGGCACGCCGCCGATGATGCCGGGCTCGGCGGTCAGGGTGATGCGGTCGAGAATGCGCTCCTCCGCCGCCACCGCGGCGACGCCCTCCGGCATGCCGATGCCGAGGTTGACGACGCCGCCCGGCGGCAGGTCGCAGGCGACGCGGCGCGCGATCACCTTGCGCTCATCCATCGCCATGGGGGACAGGCTGTCCACCGGCACGCGGATCTCGCCGGAATAGGCGGGGCTGTAGGCGGTGCCGTAGGTCTGCATGTGGTTCTCCGGCCGGGAGACCACCACGCAGTCCACCAGGATGCCGGGCACCTTGACCAGCTTGGGGTTGAGCGTGCCGGCCTCGGCGACGCGCTCGACCTGGGCGATGACGATGCCGCCGGAGTTGCGCGCCGCCATCGCCATGGCCAGCGCGTCGAGCGACAGCGACTCCCGCTCCATGGTGACGTTGCCGTGGGTGTCCGCGGTGGTGCCGCGGATGAACGCCACGTCGATGGGCATCGCCTTGTAGAACAGCCACTCCTCGCCGGCGAGGGTCACCAGCTCGACGACGTCCTCGGGGGAGGAGTCGTTGATCCGGCCGCCCTCCAGCCGCGGATCGACGAAGGTCTTCAGCCCGACCTTGGACAGCACGCCCGGCCGCGCGGCCGCGATCTCGCGGTACAGGTGCGAGATGCAGCCCTGCGGCAGGTTGTACGCCTCGATCTTCCCGTCCAGCGCCAGCTTGCCCATCTTGGGGATCAGCCCCCAATGGCCGCCGACCACGCGCTTGATCAACCCTTCATGAGCGAGGCGGTTCAGCCCCTTCTCCTTGCCGTCGCCCTGCCCGGCGGCGAACAGGACGGTGAGGTTGCGCGGGGATCCGGTCTCCAGGAAGCGCGCCTCCAGCGCCGCCAGCAGTTCGTCCGGCACGCCGCAGCCGACGAAGCCCGAATTGCACAGCACGTCGCCGTCGCCGATGATGGCGACCGCCTCGGCCGCCGAGACCACCTTGTTCCTGCCGCCGCGCGGCACAGGGCGCGCTGAACCGTTCGCCATGGCGCTGTTTCCTCCGGGTGTTCTTGTTTGACGTGGTTTTCAGCAAGCGGCGTGCCAGGAGACCGAACGGCCGATTTGCTGGGGTGGCGGACGGTTCGGGCAGGCCGGGGTGTCCGCTGGGCCGACAGGGGTGTCGGGGATTCCGGCGGGTGAGTGTTGTCCTTGACGAAATCCAGGGCTTGAACGACATCTCGGAGAAGGAGTCGACCATGCCGCCCGCACCGAACGCCGACAGCCGTCTGTCCGACGTCCTGCACATCCTGCAGGCCGAGCGCGACCGGCTGCGACCCCTGGGGGTGCGCCACGTGTCAGTGTTCGGTTCGACCGCGCGCCGCGAGGCGCGGGACGACAGCGACGTGGACCTCATCGTCGATCTCGACCCCGACCGGGAAATCGACGTTTTCGACCTCGCGTCCATCGCTGCGGAGGTGGAGACGTTGCTCGGCCGGCCCGTCGATCTGGTGCGCCGCGCCGCGCTCAAGCCGCACGTCGCCGCGCAGGCGCTGAAGGACGAGATCCGTGCCTTCTGAAGACGTTGCCCGCCGCTTGCGCGACATACTCGACAACATCGAGCGTATTCGCCGTCACATGGACGGGCTGTCTCTGGAAACATTTCTCGACGACGAGAAGACCCAGGACGCAGTCGAACGCTGCCTTGAGCGCATCGCCGAGGCCGCGCGCAAAATCGGCGATGTCCTCGACACCAAGCATCCAGGCGTGGAGTTCCACAAGCTGCGCCAGTTCGGTAGCGTGCTGCGCCACGACTACGACGGCGTGGATGCAGACCTCGTCTGGATCGCCGCCACCAAGCGGCTGCCGCTCCTGGAGGCAGCCTGCCGTACGGAGCTTGACGGGGCATAAAAAAACGAGGGCCCTGCGGCCCCCGTGGAGTTCTGCGCGTGGGGACGCTCCTGAACCCAGCGCAAGGGAAAGCGGTCAGGGCTTGCGCACGGCAAGGTAGGCCTGAACCTCGCCGACGATGCCGCGGCGGAAGAGCAGGACGCAGACCACGAAGATGGCGCCGATGACCACGGTGACCGGGAACTGCGTGGCGGCCAGGTAGT